>NZ_JAIEFA010000063.1 GCF_029067145.1 Helicobacter sp.
TTCGCCGCGTGTTAACCTCCATTATGGTAAAATAGTAAGTTAGTAGACGAATATAGCCCGCCGGTTTTAGCCGCTTGTTAAATTCTTTTATGGTAAAATGGATTGTTTTTGTTTTGCTTTACAAAATGAGTTTTAGCCGCTTGTTAAATTCTTTTATGGTAAAATAAGCAAGAGACGATTACAACGAGATGTTAAGTTTTAGCCGCTTGTTAAATTCTTTTATGGTAAAATACAGTAGGCATTGAATTGCGTATGGATTGGGTTTTAGCCGCTTGTTAAATTCTTTTATGGTAAAATACACTTTCTCAATTGCCTTATTTCGCGGTATTTGAAAGATTTTAAAGGCGTAAAATATCCTAAATGAGTAATTTTTAAGAAAATCTAGGATAAAATCTCAAAAGAATTTAACAAGCGGCTAAAATAAGGAGTTTTCGGTCTCCGCAGGGTTACAATCCCTTAAAACCGAATCTACTTTGAATCTTTTACTAATAAATATTTTCAAACATTTTAACCACTCAATCTTTAAAATCTTTATCCTTATAACTTGACAATAGACTAAAAAAGCGTAAGTTGTCTTGGCGCATTAGCTTTTTCATTCTCACTTCTACTGCCTAGCAATAATCGCATATTATCAAATTGCTTTTCAGTAAGGATTAATGCCCGAATATGCCCTTTGGGTGGCACAATCAAACCTACCTTGTCCAAATAATTATTGGCACTTGCTACACCTTTGCAGATTCTCATATACACGCTATATTGCAACATCATAAAGCCATCTTTGATAAGATTCTTACGAAATCTCGCATAATCTTTACGCTCTTTTTTGCTGCAAGTTGGCATATCAAACATCACTAACACTCTCATAAATTTCTCTTCCATTACTCTTTTCCTCGCAAAATAGCGGCAGTTTAAGCTTAAGATTTTCTCTCTCAAGGCATTTCACTACACTTTGCGCACTCACAACGCCTGCACGAGTAAGTGGATAAAGCTTATTTTCTATCATAACCGCACTCTGCAAAATACTTACGAGCTTCACGCGGTTTTGCAAACTTAAGCTCTCCTCTAATTCCCCAACTTCAACCATCTGCACAACAACAGAATCTGCAAAGATTCTATAAGGTTCCATCAAATCATCTGCTAGATTAAAAGCATTAAACTGATTTTTATGATTTATCCCAAGTGCAGGATTTAGTCCGCTCACACAAAGGCTTCTTGCAATCACTCCTCGCATAATTGCATAAGCGTAATTGAGTGCAGCATTTATCGTTCCCATTTTGCCATTTTCAAAAATTTGCACTTTGCGGGAGAAGTTTTTACCAAAAAGAGCCTTGAAATAAATTGTTGCGGCTTTAGCTTCGTTATTGCTTGAATCTCCTAAATTCACACTTTTAGCTAAAGTTTCTAATTCCTCACTTTCTTTTTTATGCAGCATTTTTAGTAAAAGAGATTGGTTGTGAATTTTTGCTTTAATGATTTGCTGCCACAAAATCGCCTTTCTTTGTTTGCTTAAGTTAATTTGGGATTGCAACACGCTAAAACTTCTAAAATGCCCCAAAAATGTCATAAATAGCCCACTTGGTAGGTGGGATTCATCGCAGGTAAAAACAACGATTTTGTGCTGTGCTAACGCATTTAGCAGTGCATTAGTAAGTGTGATTTGATGAGATTCTAACATCACGCACAAAATATCAACAAGTGGAATCTTTACGCTTTCTTTGTCCTTTTGGGCTATGCAAAGATGTTTATCCTCTAAGCTTAATCGCGCGGGTGTGCTTAAAAATAAGGTGCGAAAGGCTGAATCAAACATTTCTCGCCCTCCTTATAGAATCTTAGCCTTTTCTTTTGGGACTGCTTTTAAGTGCGATATTTTGGCGAGGTTCAGGCTCTGCCTTTTGCACTTCTCCCAAAGGCGAGACTTGGTATTTCTCAAAGGTTTTAAGGTTTTGGATTCCTATGCTTTTACCTGCCACTTCTTTTTGTGTGGCATTAGAATAGAGATTCTTTTCATTCTCGCTTAAGCCCTCAAATTTATTGTTATGCTTTTCTACTTGAATGCTTGCGGTTGAAACACCAAAGCTTACAAAGTAGCACAACTCCGCCTTCTCCATTTCCTTTTTCTTCACCTTAATTAAATCGTCTTTAAAAAGACTAAAGCAAAATTCATAGTTAGAATCCATTTCTATCCAATCCTTAATTACCCCATTTTTATCTTTACCTATGGCTACTGCCTTCTTAGGTAAAATTCCAAGTGCAAAGTCCATTGTGTAGATTGGCACACCATAGAATTTACCTTTTTTGTCTTTAAAAATATCCACACGCACCATCGTGCCATTGCTCACAACCTTTGTGCCTATTTGGCGAATTTTTCCTAGACTAATTGCCTTTTCTATACCCTGTTTCCCTCCATAACTTTTTAAAAGTTTTTTGTCCTCAAAAGAATAGAATGTCTCCTGATGCAATGCCCCTCTTGCCCTCTTTCTAGGAGGTTTGGAGACGAAAATAGAATCTACTTTTTCTAACACCATTTGCCTAAAGTTTTCGCAAGGCTCAAAAAATGCTCTTTTGGTTTTATATTCTGATTCCGCAATTTGTTTAGCATAAAATTTCGCCTTATTTTGTTCTTGAATTTTTCTAAAATCCGCAAATTTTTTGATGATTTTTGCATTAGCATAAGCAATAATCACCGCATCAACTGCATGGTGCAGATGATTGTCGCGATTTTTGCTTCCAAGTCCCCAATAATGCCGCAAAGTTGAAGTCAAATGTCCGCTTACTACCTCTATATGCACTTTGCTATTTTTCTCTCCACTGATTGTGCATTCATTTTCGCTTAATGGCAAAAACTCCAAACAATCTTTGCTCCATTGACTAGCAAGTCTAGCGATATAGCCGGTATCATTGAGATTTCGTGCAAGAAATCCTCTCTCTTTATCCTTGAAGTTTGTATTGCCGATTCTGCGCTGTTTTTGCTTAGGGAGTTTTGTGCTAAGATTTAGAATCCTATCCCATTTCTCTTTATCGCCCCCAAAGGCTTCAAAGGGTGTTTTATCAAGCTTATTTTGGTTTTCCCCAGCAAACACAAGCGCCTTATTCATATAGCTATTATCAAAACTTCGTGAGTAAGGGTAAATATGGTCAATTTGCAAGGCATTAGAATCTCTTAAATGACTCTCGGTAATCCTTTTACCACTATAAGCGCAACACTCCCTTTGCTCTATCCAAAGCTTCATCTTAAGAATATTTGTGCTATTAATGGATAATCCTAGAATCTCACATTGTTTTTGTGCTCTTTGATTTGCTTCAAAATGCTCTTTTTGCTCTTTTTCATACTTTTGCCTCTCTTTTGCACTTAGTTTTACCTCACGCGTAAATTCTAAATGAATCTTATGCACTTTTCCATATTTTCTTAAAAGTGTATTTAGCACCTTACGATACTCGCTTAATGCCCTTGCCACAACCGGATTTGCTAAATAGGGTTCATAGTCTTTTAGTGGGATTAAAAACTCTCTCTTTTGCTTATGCTTTCTATGCTCTTGCAATCCTGCCTTTTTCACCGCCTCATCATAGCGCAATCCCTCGCGCATCAAGGGCAGAATCTCGTAGAGTGCCTTAAGGCTTAAATCAATATGCTTTGCAAAACTCAAATTGCTTAGGGCTTCTACTTGCTCCTTGTTTAATGCGGAATAGTTTTGCAATTTTTTAGCTAAATTTTCTTTGCTTTTAATGAGGGTAATATCGGTAGTGATATTATCTAATTCTTCACGAGCAAGCTTGCTAAAGTCTTCACCCATAGCTTTTTTAAAAGCTTTAAGAGCATTAAGATTTTTTAACTTAATAAACTCCCATTTTTCCGCTTCTTGCACTCCTTTGGTGTAGTCCAATTTAGAATCCCTAGCAAACAAAATACGTTCATCAAGTTTTAGAATCTCTCTTAGTTTCTTATAACTTATCTCGCCTTTATCAAGCACAATTTTTAGAATTTCATTGATTTTTTCTACTCCATAGGTTTCACCAATGCCAAGATTCTTGCTTTTTTCCTCAAGGTTTTTTAGGGTATTGATAATGCGTGTGAGAGCAACAAATTCCATTGCACTTAAAGAATCTTTGGGTGCGCGATTTTCATTTTCATAAAATACACATTTGCCAACTTTATCTTCAAAACTCTTTAAATCTCTTTGGTAAAAGGCAGTTTCCAAAATTTGGGATTCAAAATTTTCGCTAAAAGTTGCCCCAAAGCCTTTTTGCTTTTTAAAAATAAACTCTAGCTCATCTTTTAACCATTCTTGTCGCATTGTGTGCTGATAATTGTTGGTTGTATTGCGGATTCTTTGCCCTTTGTCCCGAAACTCTTTATAGAGATATTTGCCAACCAAAAAGATAGTTTTATTATTGGTTTCATCATTAGTTTGATAATTTTTAAGTAATGTTTCATTTTGATACAACGCCTTTAGCACTTTCTCTTGCTCTTTTTTAGAATCCCCATTTGTTGTGGTAGATTCTTTTTCTTGTGGGGCTTTTTCTGCCGCCTTTTTTGCTTTCCCCTCTGCCTCTAAATCACGCTTTGCGTGTTTGTTCCCATAGCCACGATGCTTGGCAATGTGTAAAATCACTCTTGCTAACTCTTTAGGTTCTAACTTTTGCTCCAAAGCAAGAGAGCGCAATTCATAGGGGCTTTTGGTATCTTTGGTTGTCTCATACGCCTTTGGTAATTCCCCATCATTTGCAAAATAATCGCTTAAATTTAGTCCAAACTCTTTACAAAGCAATCTTTTAATCGCATTAAGCCTAGCTTTTCTCCGTGCTAATCTCCGTCTAACCCCTCTTGCTTCTCTACGCGGAGCAGCAAGTGAATCGCCATTTTTTGGATTCTCCGCTTTGGTAAAGATTCTCACCCCACAATCTTTTAATTCTTCTCCCTCTACATATGCCCAACCGATGCTTGTAATGCCTATGTCAAAACCCAAAATTTTCATTGCAACTCCTAACACTTTAAGTCAAACAATAAGTTATAAAAATAAATAACTTTTATTGATTTTTGAATTTTGTATTATTGCTCTATAAATGACAAATTTTACCTTCTAAATTGCAAATCAATCTTCAATATAATTCTTAAGCTTGCGCCCTACTTTTGGGTGTTTTAGCTTTTTAATCGCACTAGATTCTATTTGTCGCACGCGCTCACGCGTTACATTGAGTTCTTTGCCAATTTCCTCTAAAGTCCTATCGGATTCATCATCAAGCAATCCAAAGCGCATACGAATCACAGCTTTTTCGCGTTCATTGAGCTGGTCTAACACATCATCAATTTGGCTTTTTAAATCCTCTTTTAAGATATGGTCCATTGGTCCAACAGAGCTTTTATCTTCTACAAAATCCCCAAACTTTCCGTCTTCACCATTCCCAATAGGCGCTTCTAAACTAATAGGTTCTTTGGTGATTTTGATGACATTTTTTACCTTATCCACAGGCAGTCCCACGCCCTCTGCGATTTTTTCCAAATCCGGCTCTTTACCCTCTTCTTGCAAGAATTTACGCATAATTTTATTAATCCGATTAATCGTTTCAATCATATGGATTGGAATCCGAATCGTGCGCGCTTGGTCGGCAATGGCACGAGAAATTGCTTGACGAATCCACCAAGTGGCATAGGTAGAAAATTTGTAACCTTTTTTATACTCAAACTTATCTACTGCTTTCATTAATCCAATGTTGCCTTCTTGAATCAAATCCAAAAATGGCAATCCACGATTTGTGTATCTTTTGGCAATGCTTACGACAAGACGCAAGTTAGATTTTGCCATTTTTGCTTTTGCTTTATCAGCAATGTCTTTTCCACGCTTAATTTGCTCTAAAATCTGCTTAAGCTTTTCTGGCTCTAAATCAAAGCTCCCCTCGCTTGCTGCTTTAGTTTGAAATAATTTCTTAATCTCCATATAAGTAGAAACCATTGTCGCTTCCGGCGCAGCAGCAGTAATGTCTGCCTTGCTCATTTCTGTGATATTGTCCAAGATTCTTTTATGGTTATTCAGTAAAATATCATTAAATAAAGGTAATCGGTATTCCAAACGTTTTAATTCTTTTTCAAAGCCTTCATCGCTTTTAATTGTATTTTCCATTGCTTTGACAAGCTCATTAATCAGTTTGCTTGTAGGTCCTAAGTCTAGCAATTTTTCTTTTAAAAGTTGTTTTTTATGCGCCAAAGTCAGCAAATACAGCATATCCTCACAACTTTCATTGTCTTTTTCCTGTTCCCAAGTTTTCAACCAATCTTTCTTTGCTTTTTCTAGTGCCTTGAAGCTTATTAGCACCTTTTCTACGCGTTTTTGGTCTTTTTTGCTAATTGGTTTTTTAGAATCTTCACCTTTTTCGTTTTCGCCCTCCTCTTCTTCCTCATCGTCCAAATCTTCTTCTTCGCCCTCCTCTTCGTCATCATCAAAACTTTTAAAAAGCTCTTTGACGCGTCTTTCACGATTAATTAAAGCTTCTTTATAATCCAAAATAAAATCAATCAAATAAGGTACAGAACAAATTGCATCTAGGATAATATTCTCGCCTAGTTCAATGTTTTTGCTAAGCTCCACTTCATCTTCGCGAGTCAAAAGTGGAATCTGTCCCATTTCACGCAGATACATTCTCACAGGGCTATCACTGCGACTCCATTCAAGCAATTCGCGCTCTTTCATAAAGTCAAATTCATCTTCTAATTCTTCATCTAAAAGACGTTTTTTATCCTCTTTGATTTTTCTTGCGTCATCTTGATTGAGAATTTTTGCTACTTCAGAAGCAGACATCAACTTTCTATTGTATTTTTTTGCAAGCTCACTCACTCTTTTAGCCTGCGCAGCGGTAGGAAGTTTGCCCAAAACCTGTGCAATTTTTTCATAAGAAACATATTTGGATTCGCTTTGAAACAATTCGTCTAATTGTTGATTGATATTTTTTGCAGACATAGACAACTCCAAGAAGTAGATAAAACTTAATTTATTTTTAAGCTAATGGAAAAATTCTGATTGTATCTAAAATTTATAAATTTAAGCTTAAAAAATAAGAGAGATTCTAACATTAATGCAAGAATCAATTCAAAATGTTTTAATAGTGTCAAATGAATTTAAAAGTTTCCAATTAAGAACGGAATCTCCAACATTCTTTAATTTCTTTTAAATATTTTTTATCCACTTCGGCAATCAGCAATTCCTCGCGGTCGCCCAAGCAATCTATCACTTCCCCATTGGGGCAGACAAACAAAGAATCTCCATAAAAATTCCACAAAGTCTTTGTGGGTGTGTCTTCATATTGTCCGATTCTGTTTGCGCGCAACACATAACAACTATTCAAAAAAGCTCTCATTTTGATAATGCTACGCCAACGCAAAGAGGAATCAAAGGTAGAAGCACTCGGAAGCAATACACAATCCACATTCTCGTTTTTAAATTTTAACCAAAACTCATCAAAATGCAATTCATAGCCAAAAAGCACAGAAAATTTAATTCCACCCACGCTAAAAATCGGAGGGGTTCTAAGAATTTTTGGAGAAGTATTGGCAAAAAACTTCGCCTCATTCCAATGCTCATAAGGCATAAGTTTCTGCGCTCTATAACGCAAAGCCTTGCCCTTATTGATAATTAGAATTGTTTTAAAAATTTTGCGGGAAACTATTTCTAAAATAGGTGTTACAATGATGATTCCATATTTGCTAGAAAGCTGCAACAAATTTTCATTTTCTTTGTTGATTTGTTCTAGCCATTGTGATTTTTTATGTCTTTTGGACTCCAAATTTTTAAAAAACGGATTGAGTAAATATTCCCCAAAAAGAATAATTTTAGCCTTTGCTTCCACAGCCGCCTTGAGATAAGATTCTATCTCGCTTTGACTTTTATTGTTTGAAAGTTGTAGAGCAGCAATTTTCATTGGTTTTCCTTTTTGTATTGCATTTTGAGTTCCTCGCATTGTAATTGCGCATTTTCCAAAATTTTTTGTGCTTTTTGTAGATTTTCCATACCCTCTTTATAGAACGCTAAACCCTCATTAAGAGTAAGTTCCTCCTCCTCTAATTTTTCTAAGCATTTTGAAATTATACTAAGATAATCTTCAAAGTTCATTTCCTGATTTTTTATTGCTTTTTGCTTATTTTTTTGTATTTCTTCTCTCATGGTTGTCCTTGAGTTTGGGATACATTTGGTGTTTCCAATAAATTTTTAGCATCTATACAGAGATTTTTCCAAGGCGATTCCGCTTGGACAGCTTCGCAACGATTATAAGATTCTATCGCGGCATTTTTATCGCCCAATTTGTCATTTAAATAGCCTTGTAAATAATAAATTTGAATCTGCTCATTTCCTGAATTGGCGCGAGATTCTACATTTTTGAGCAAATCTAGAGATTCTTGAAATTTACCCTCACGATTGAGAGCCTCTATCATACCCAATTCAACCCAAGGGGAATATTCAAAACGTTCATATTGCTTTTGGAGAGCCATTAGTTTGCCTGCATACACTTTAATTGCTGTATCGTCTTTGTTTGCAAGGGCTCTTTGTAAGACTTCCTTATAAACTTCAATCATTGGATTGCTATCTTTTAATTTATCTTCCAAAATAGGCAGAATCTTAAACGCTTCCTCCCATCTTCCTTGCTTACTCAAAGACATAAATAACACCCAAGCACTATCGTTATATGCGGGATTACTTAACAAGCTCAAGGTATCTCTTGCGGCAAGAGCTGCTTTGGGATAATCTTGCATTTCATACTCTACCCACGCCAAACGATAGAGCCAATCCTCTTTATCCGCAGCCGTTTTGGCATTTTGAGATTCTATTTGAGCAATTTTTTGTGCTGCATTGTATTGCCTATTTTCCCTCAAACAATCCAACATCTGCAATCTTTCCTTGCTTTGTAATGGAATCCTCTCGGCATACAAACTACCATAATACGCCGCTTCTTTGCAATTTTGCGCCTTGAGAGAATCTCTAGTTAATGCACTAAGGGCATTGAGCAAAATTTCAGGATTCTCTCCTAATTGACGCTCTAACTCCTCCCTTAAAGCAAAAATTTCTTGATAATTCCCTGTTTCATACAAGGTTTCAGCTTTTTTCTCTAATGCCATTTTGGCTTCTTCTTTGCCTTGATAATTTTGCATTACATAATCATAATGTTCTAATCGCTTTGTCGCATTATCCTCATTATAATTCAACAACAAATTATCGTCTAAATTTTTTACTTCTCGTCGTTCTGCTTCACTTTCTGTTTCTTTAAGCAAAAGTTGATAATATTGGTGCGCTTTTTTGAGATTCCCCGCCTTGTCAAACCATATCGCCATACTTTTAAGGAGCGGCAAATACAATGGGTCATCTTTATCCTCCAAAGTCTCAAACATTATTTCTGCCACTTGCGAAGGCACATCTACGATTCCAACTTCTGCCCAACCTTGCAACAAATTATAATACTTTGGAATGTCTTTAAGAAAATATTTTGGATTCGCGTCCAAGACATTTTTAAGATACCTTTGTGCCTCTGCTTTATTTTCTGCCTTGCGATAATAATCCCCAAGCAAAATAGATGCTAAAGAAGCGATTTCTAAATCTGTCGCTTCATTTAAAGCAGATTCATACATATTCAAAACAACTTTGCGGTCTCCCCTAATATAAAGATTCTCCCCATAATCAAGTCGTGCAAGAAGCTCGTATTTATCGCCTTTGTGTTCGTTAAAAAGCCTATCATAATAATACTTTGCCTCTTCAAAAAAGTTCATTTTGGCATAAGTCTTTGCCAATATAAATAAAATTTGTGGCACATGAACATCTGTCGGATAAGCTTCCAGCCAAGCTTTAGCAAGCATCATTGTATCTTCATAATTTTCCTCTTTGCCCAAGCTATCTAATGCAGCAATTTTAAAATATAAAATATCACGTTTAAAGATTGTATCAGGATAAAGAACAAGCATTTCTTCTATTGCATTCAAAGCTTCAGTATAGGATTCTTCAGCAATTAAGGATTGTATGTGCAAAAAAGAATCCTTGTCCATTCCAACTTCATTATTCATCGGGCGCATTTGCACATCTAATGCCCCCACTCTTGGTAAATGTTCCTCAAAAAAAATAGGAAAATTCAACCCATTGCTTGGTTGGTCGTTTAAAAATGGAATCTTATTTTCATAACCCAAAATTTGCCAACGTTTGGATTTTTCATTGTGTTCTTGCGGGATAGGCTGATTAGAGATAAGACTAAATTCTGTATTATAAAGTTTAATTTTTTTGCCATTTTTTGGTTTGATTTTTAAAAAGAATCTCTGCGTATTGTCCTCAAGACTTTCTGGCACGATAGAAAAAAATAAAGTCTCGCTGCGTTGAAAACGCGATAATAATGGGGAATCAAATCCGCAAATAATCTCGCTGACTTCAGATGCTCTATCGTAAGATTCCTCACAAGCAAATGGAGTATTGTCTATTAGGTTTAAAACGGCAAAGTTTCTATTCTCTTCTCTGCCGCTATTGATATAAAATTCTAATCCAAAAAAAGAATTTGCTACAAACAATAATAAAAATACTAAGTGATTCTTGCTTTTCATAGATTTCCAAATTTTAAATGTGAAATTATACTTTCTTTTCTTTGAAATTTACTTTTAGTCTTTTGAAGCTGGAATAAATTCAAAATAACTAATCTCTGCACGCGCCAAAATGCGCATAGGAGGTCCCCAAAATCCCGTGCCACGATTGACATAAATCTGCGTTGTTGGGCTGTGCTGATACCAACCTGCCAAATAAGGTTGGTCTAGTTTTACAAGGAATTGAAAAGGAAAAATTTGTCCCCCGTGCGTGTGTCCGCTCAAAATCAAATCCACTTGATGTTCCTCTCGCACCTCAAGAGCAAATTTTGGCTGATGCGCTAACAAAATCAAAGGTTGTGATTCTGCTCTATTGTTCAAGGCTTGTTCTAAATTTGGCTCTAAAACTCCGATTCTGCGACCAAATAAATCATACACTCCCGCCAAATTTAACACCACTTCTTTTTGCCCATTGATACTTTTTATTAATTGCACGCATTCATTTTCCAATGTCTTGATTCCAATAGCTTTTAAGCTTTCAAGCAAGGGCTGGATATTGTGGAAATATTCGTGATTTCCTGTGATAAAATACACACCCAAAGGAGCTTGAAGCTTGCCAAGCTCTGCAATGGCTTTGGGCACGCGTCCTGCTTCTGTGTCTATAATATCACCGGTTAGCACAATAAAATCTGGCTTTAGCGCGTTGGTTTGATTCACAATTTGGCACACGACATTTTCTTCAATCAATCCCCCGATATGCAAGTCGCTAATTTGCACTGCACTCATTGGTATTTTAAGATTCTTTAATGGAATTTTGACACGCTCTATTTTAGGAGATAATCTCCCCTCTACCAATCCCGTGCCTAGATAACCTAACGCAAAGATTCCACTTGTAGCATTTAAAGTCCTTTGAAAGAATCCTCTGCGCTCTTGAGAGAATTTTGGAAAAAGCCAAATCATAAGACACAACAATAACGCAAGGAATTGATAAACTAACATTGCGACAAACAATACAAATCCTACACCAATAGATAGAGAGGCTAAAAAATATAAACTTTGTGGAAAATCTACAAAATAACGCGCCGCAAAATAAATCACAACTCCCAAAAAATTAAAAATCAAAAAAGTTTTCAACACCAAAAGCGGAATTTTTAATTTGACGATTTTTTTAATAAAGAA
>NZ_JAIEFA010000064.1 GCF_029067145.1 Helicobacter sp.
ATCGCCTCCCCGCGAAGGAAGCAGTCTCTGTGCACCTGTGCGGAGCTGCCGCTGCCACGCGGCCCACAGCCCTCGCCGCGGCGCGCCCCGCGCCCCCCCCCACTTTAGTAGAAAGAGAGCCATAAAAACTACCATTGATTTGATTATGCTCTATGAGATATTTTCTAAAATTCACAAAAAGTTGTTGGTCAATTTTGAACTTCTTTGCACCGCTCCAAAATTTGCTTAAGGGTTCTTGGAATGTCAATCCTTTGATGTCATAAAATGCGCTACCACATACTTTTGTGGGACATTTGTGCAAAATGCTTGAAAGTCCGGTTGTGCTATTGATGACGATACAGCCCAACGCATTGCGCAAAAAATCAGGTAAATGAATATCGTGCAAATAAATGACGCGGCTACTTACATTATATTTTCTTGCTTGTCGTTTGATAAAAATCTTGTAATTTTTATATCCTCTGTCCATTGGGTGATGCTTGATGACTAAAAAATGTTGAGGTTTTGCGTGTTGCGCAAAGGAGCGAATAGAGTTTCTAATAAAGTTTTCAATCCTTCTTCCTTCAAAATGATTTTTGATTTGTGTATCATTATGCACCTGCAAGATGAGGGCAAAATATTGTTTTTTGGATTCTAAAATAAATTCAATGTCTTCTTTTTCACTAAATTTATAGAGATATTTTCTAAAAAGTGAAAGAAACCAAGGAAACATTTCCATACCACTCAAACTACGGTGGTGTAGCTTATTGTTAAAATACAATCCACACAAAAAAGCAGAAAACCAATACAAAAAGGAAAACCAAGCCATATTCCTAAAAGAATGTGTAATGCTGTATTCTTGTTCTTTGGATTGGGGAGTAAATTTTAAGAAAACTTGCGGGTCTTTTGGGAGCGTGGAATTTGCATTGACACCTTTATGTTCCAATGTAATAAAGTTTGGGCGAATATAACCTTCTTCAAATATAAAATAAGGAATTTTAAGGGACTTAGCTACTTTAATGGCGATTTTATGTAAAGGGCGGCAGTCATTGAACATAAAAATTTTTTGGATTTTATGATTGAGATAAAAATGTCTTATAAATTCTTCAAAATCCTCTAATTGATTGCGATAACTTTGTGCCCCAAAAGGAAAGAAAAATAAATCTCCCCCATTGAAATTTAGCTTAAAAACCTTATTGTTATTCTTTTTGAGTTTTTGCGCCAAATGATAGAAAAAGGGACCCACAGGTCCTTGCAAAAGGAGAATGTTGGAATCCCTAAATTGTGAAATAGCATTATCTAGCCGCATTGAATGATTCTTATTAGCTCTTTATTTAGAGGTCTAAGATGACTTTGGTAGCAATTGCTACTTGATAAAGAATCTGTGTCAAGATGCTTGTGATTTGCAATCCTTGTCCTGTTTCAATTGCGGGTAGAATAAGCAAGGAATCGCCGGGTTGTATGGTTTTACCTGATGCCCAATTTCCATTATGACGTTCTGCTTTGCCATTAGAGTGAATGACTAAAACCCTCTTTTTATTTGCGCGTTCTGTAAAATCGCCCGCTAATTTAATATAATCTCGTAGGCTTTTATTTGGCTCATAAGTAAAAGCTCCAGGCAAGGCAACTTCTCCTTGCACAAGCACTAAGTTGCTTTTTGCGGGAATGTTAATCACATCACCTTCTTCAAGGATTGTTTTGGTGAAGGCTTGTTTGTTTTCCAACACAACTTGACCTTTGGGCTGAACATTTTTAGCGCGTTCAATAAACTCTAGCACCATTTGAGAATGACTTGCGCGCATACTTGCTTCTTGCGCAGTAACAGAGGATGAAGTAAGAGCAATTGTTTCAAGCTCTTTTAATTGTGCTTCAATGAGTTGCTTTTGTGTTTGCGCGACACTTACGCGATAAAGTTGAATCGCATCAATATTGGATTGTTGATTGGGTTTAAGCTTCAAGACAACTTCTGCTAGGCTTGTTCCCTTTTTGACAACCATAGAGTGCAAGCCGCTATGCTCCCCCTCTATTGTAATATGGATATTTTCGGCATTGTAATCTGGGCGAAATTCCACTTCATCACCCACCCTTAAAAGCACGGATTGGAAATCTTTTTTGTTATAGGACACAACATCTATCGTGTGGTTGGGCAAATAGGAGCGCACGACTGCATTAGTTACGATAGGTTTTGCTCCTGCGGCATTTGCCAAATCTTGCAGAGTTTTGATATTGTCTTTAAGCTCAAATCGGAAAGGCTTTTGCACATCTCCCTCTGCAAAAGCATAGCTTTCAACATTTTTAACTAAGATTACATCGCCAGTCCTAAAGGGAAATAGCTTCATTTTTCCCTCAAAAAGAAAATCATATAAGTCAATGTTAAGGGCAATTTTGTTGTTGCGTAGAATCTCAATATTTCTAAAGCTTCCGTATTCTAGGTTGATTCCACCTGCTTTATCCAAATATTGCACGACAGAATCGGAACTCAAGCCTTGATAAAGTCCCGGACGATTCACATTTCCTGTAACAAAAATAGAAACATTTTGATAAACATTCATATCGGCATAAACAAAAACATTTTGTTTATAGATTTTTGCAATACTTGCTTTGAGAGCTTTGACTAAATCCCCATTTTTAACACCAAGCAGATTGACTGCTCCAACACTCGGGATAAATACATTGCCTTGCGAATCTACCATTAATTCTTGTTGGAATTCCACTGCTCCCCACATTCTAAAGTTGATTTTGTCGCCCACAGCGATTTTGTAGTCTGGGTTGTAGAGTGATTGGGAAGCTTGTGTGAAGTTTCCATTAAACAAATGTGCCCCAAATACAGCTGGTAATTGCTCGGGTAGATTTTGCGTGTCGGTTGTAGGCGAATTAGGATTAGCGGGATTAGTCTGTTGCATTTGCGTTTGGTTTTGTGTTGCTTGTTGTGTATTTTGTGTTGGATAATTTTGCCCTGTTTGCTCTTGGTAAGGTGGCTGAGTAACTGAAATAGATGAAACATCAACGGCTTGCGCAAAAGCCGCAAAGAAAAGGGTGATGAATAGTGTCTGAACGGATTTTTTCATTAGTATTTATGCTCCTCTATAATCATTGCGATGAGTTTAACAATACCATAAATGGCAGATAAAAGCACAAAAATGGTGATAATGTTATAAATCTTTTTGGGATATTCTGGGTCTTGTGGCTCGCTAGCATTTTGAATCACAACAAGTTGCTTGATTTTGCGACTAGATTCTATCCTCGTGGTTTCAATTGAAGCAAGTGCTACGGTGTATGCGTCTTGAGCAAATTGTGCTTCAATAGTCAAATCTTGAAATCTTGCTGCTAAATCATTAAGCCGTTTGGAATTGCTAGAAGCAACGATTTTGGAAGTTTCTTTCGCTAATTGTTTTTTCAAAGCATTAATTTCGGATTTTAGCATAATAATTTGTGGCGCATTTTCGTTAAGATAGGTTTGCATAGTGGTTAATTGCGTTTCTTTTTCTGCGATTTTGCTTTCAATTCCTGTTGTTAGGCTGGCTTTTGCTTCTGCTTGTTTGAGTGGGTCAAAAACACCATAACGACTTTGGAATGCCAAAAGTTCATTTTTGGCAGCTTGCAAACGTGTTTTTGCTTTTAAAAGTTCTTGCTCGGCAAATATCATTTGTTCTCTCGCGGCACTTTGTGAGATTTCATTGATAAAGCGTTCGGATTCTTTTAAGATGGCGTGAGCAATAGTCTTTGCGTCTTGCGGTGAGAATCCTTCAACATTTACTTGTAATAATCCAGAAGTATCATCAAGGACGGTTTCTACTCTCTTTTGATAAAATTTAAAAAAACTTTCTTGACTTGCACCGCTGCGCAACATAAAGAAAGGGTCTTTCATTTGGGAGGTGTAAAGGTTTTTAAGTTGAATCTCTTTATTAAGAATATTGAGCATATCAAGAGAGTAAATGTATTGTTTTAAGAATAGCACATCTTCTCTCGCACTTGAATTCACGCCAATAAGAGAAGCCAAACCACTCACGGGCGCAATATCATTATTGATGGAGCGCACACTTAAGGTAATAGAGCTTACATAGCGGTCAGCCGCAATGAGCAAATAATAAGCAACCACAAATACCATTAGCGCATACACGATTTTGAAGCTTTTAAGGAAAGGTAAAAGCTTTTGGAAGCCAGGTTGCTGTAAAAGAGATTTTAAAAAAGCCATTTATTGTCCTTGATATGCCTTGATGCCTTCATCTACATCATCATAGACTTTTGCTACACCATCTTGAATATGTATGATTTTATGACACCATTTTTTGATTTCTGAAACACTATGAGAAACCAAAATAACTTTAGAGCTACTTAGTTTTTCTTGATAGAGTGCTTCGCTTTTTTTCTTGAAAGCCGGGTCGCCTACCGCTCCTGCTTCGTCAATCAAATAATAATCAAAATCAAACGCCATACTCATACCAAATAAGACGCGTGAGCGCATTCCTGATGACAAGATTCCACTAGGTTCGTCAAAGAATTTACCAATTTCAGCAAAATCCTCCACAAAAGCAATTTTTTCTTTTAATGCGTCCCCTTTATAGCCATAAACGCGTGCAAGAAATTTAATATTATCCCTTGAGCTTAGTGAGGATTGAAAATGCGTCCCAAGCCCAATAGGAAAAGAAATTTTCTTATCTGTGATAACTCTTCCTTTGTCTGGCATATCCATTCCTCCCAAGATTCGCATTAAAGTGGATTTGCCCGCTCCATTGCGTCCCATAAGTCCGATACTGCAATCATCGGGAAATTCAAAGGTTAAGTCTTTAAAGACATAATGTCGTCCTTTGTTTAAAGGATAGGATTTTGTGAGATGGTCAAGCTTAATCATTTGATTTGTCCTAAATATTTATAGCGGAAAAAATAATACCAAAGCCCAATAAAGAGTAGAATAATCGCAATAGAAAAAGGATAAACAAAATTAATCCCATTTGTCAGAGGATAATTGGGGAAATAATTTTCTCGCAACATTTCAAGAAGCTGTAAAACAGGATTGTAAAGCAGGAGTTCCACAACATGGTTTGGCATAATCCATAAAGGATATAAAACCGCAGAGGCAAAGTAGAAAACATTGATTCCGTAATTAATAAAGATTTGCGTATATTCTAACTCACTGCTTAAAAAAGCAAGACAAATGCCTACCGCAAATCCCAAAAAGGCTAATCCGAAAAAAGCGATGAGAACTTCTAAAAAATTTACAGGCAAAATAGGTAAATCCAAAAACCACCCAAACCCCACTATAAAAATAATAAAAATAGAAAAATAAATGCAGATTTCAAGAAGTGCGCGCGCAATAAAAACATGGATAGGTTTAACAGGCTTATAAGCCATCAAAGCAAGATTGGCTTGCACGCCAGACATAATTTGCTGAATAATATTTCTAAACATAAAAAATGGCACAAATCCTGTAACTAAAAACATCTCCACAGGAACTTGCGGAATGGATTTTGCGCGAATCACGGTAAAAATGATTAAGAAAAAGAGAATATGCGACATTGGCTCTCCAATGACCCAAAAATATCCTAATCGTTTGTTTTTGCCAAAACGCGTTTTTAGCTCTCGCAAAAATAGTGCCTGCACAATATGTGTCATTCAATAAAAAACTCTCTTTTCTTAAAAATTATAGTTTATTTCCGATAAATCTACTTGATGATTAAAATGCTAATTATAAAAGAAGTTTGCTTGAATTAAGTATAAATT
>NZ_JAIEFA010000065.1 GCF_029067145.1 Helicobacter sp.
AAACAATTCTCATAATTGTATTTAATAAAAAGCTTACAAAAAATAAAGGACACAAAATGCAAATTCATAAAATTAACATAAGTTTAGTTTCTTTAGCACTTATGGGTATCCTACAATTCGCTAATGCCGCAGTTGATTTAAGCAAGGAGGCTAAAATATATCGTCAATTTGTAATTGAGCAAATTGACTTACTTTTGGCTGATACAGAGAAGTTTGTAAAAGCTCTCAAAAGTGGCGATGTCAAGCAGGCAAAAGAAATCTATCCGCTTGCTAGAATGTATTATGAACGTAGTGAGCCGATTGCTGAAAGTTTTGGTGATTTAGACCCTCGTATTGATGCACGTTTGGCGGATATTGAAGAAGAAGGTAAAGGAGAGAAAGATTGGAGCGGATTCCATAAGATTGAAAAAATCCTTTGGGAACAAAACACAACAAAAGGAACAGAAGCCACAGCAGACCAACTCTTGCTTGATATAAAAGAACTTCGTGCTAAAATTCCAACCGCTAAAGTAGATGCAGAGCTAATGCTAACGGGAGCGGTAGATTTGCTCAATGAAGTTTCTACAAGTAAAATCACAGGAGAAGAAGATATTTTTTCTAAAACAGACCTTTATGATTTTAAGGCAAACATTGAGGGCGCAGAGAAAATTTATGAGCTTTTCCGCCCTTATTTACTCAAAAAAGATAAAAAGCTAGCAAATGAGATTGAAACACAATTCAATGCAGTGAATACTTTGCTTGCCAAACACAACCGCTCTTCAAAAGGATATGATTTTGTAGGCTATGATAAGCTATCACAAGCAGATATTAAAGCACTTGCTGAAGCAGTAAATAAACTAGGCGAGCCTCTTTCAAAAATGGGTGTTATTTTGGAATAAGGTGTGCAAGATGAAAAATCTAGACCGCCGCAGTTTTCTAAAAAGTGTTGCAATAGCAGGAGCGGGAGTTTTATCTCCTGCTATCCTTAATGCGGAATCCAAGATTCATACTCCGCGAATGTCTCCCACGATAGCAAATTCCTACCCATTTTTTGGCAAACATCAACAAGGAATCACTACTCCTGCACAAAAGCATATTTATTTTTTGGTATTGGATTTGCATACAGAATCTCTTGCTGAAATCAGAGAGGTTTTTAAGATATGGACTGCTTATGCAAGCAAGCTCACAGCAGGTGAGAATGTTGCACCATATAGCAAGAATGTGCTTGTGCCAACCAACGACACAGGAGAGGCGGATTCACTGAATCCTTACGATTTGACAATCACTTTTGGCGTAGGAGCAAGTTTTTTTGACAAATTAGGTTTAAAAGGTGCGCAACCTAAAGCATTAAAGGATTTGCCACATTTCCCTAGAGACCAATTGCGCCCAGAGTTTAGCGGTGGTGATATTTGCATTCAATCCTGCGCAAATGACCCACAGATTGCCTTTCACGCTGTGCGGAATCTCGTGCGAGTTGCTCGGCTTAAGGTTACGATGAAGTGGTCTCAAATGGGATTTAATTCTTATGAAAACCGCGAGACACCACGCAATTTATTTGCGTTTAAAGATGGCACAATTAATCCTAGCGAAAATGAATTAGATAAAGTCGTTTGGGTAAAGGATAGAACTTGGCTTGATAATGGAACTTATTTGATTATTCGTCGCGTGCAAATGCACCTTGAGACTTGGGACAGAACCCATTTGAAAGGACAAAACGATACCTTTGGGCGCAAACGCGATTCGGGTGCTGCTTATGGCAAGAAAGGAGAATTTGAAGAAGCAGACATTGAAGCGCGTGATGAAAGCGGCAAGCGCATTATGCCAGAAGATTCTCATGTCTTTTTGGCAAAAAAGGCGGGCATTCAAATCCTGCGCCGTTCTTTTTCGTTTGCAAGCGGAGTGGATTCACGCACGGGGCAATTTGATGCAGGATTGCTTTTTATTTCATTTCAGAAAGACCCTATGCAGTTTATTAAGATTCAAAATACATTAGGCAATAGAGATAGAATGAATGAATATATTACACATATTGGAAGTGGGCTTTTTGCTTGTTTTGGTGGAGTAAGTCAAAGAAAGGGAGACTATATCGGACGTGCTCTTTTGGGTTAAATAATTTAAAGTCTCTTAAGGATTCTATAATGAGAAAAATTGTTTTAGTTTTTTTGTCTTTGTGGATATTCTCACAAATTGCAAGTGCTGAAGTGCGTGTGGGGCATTTGTTTGTAATGATTTCTGACGCGATGGAGGAAGTAAAAAATTCTAATAATGACAAATCTTTGCCAATTTTAGAAAATTTTAAAACAGAATTTGATGCGATTCCAACTTCAAATTCGCAGGCGGGAATTAAAGTCAGTGAGGTTTTGAGCATCAATCTCAAAGAGCCAAACTTGGAACATTTAGAATCCCTTTCTATCGCACTGCTTGCATTTGAAAAGGAGCAGAATCCGATAGATTATGAAGCAAAACGCAAGCAGTTTGAAAAGCGTGTAATGCCTATATTTAAGCAATTTAAGAAAGCGACAGAGGAAAAAAATATGGAAGAATTACCCTTGCTTTATAAGAAATTCTATGACACTTGGCAACGCAATGAGCGCATAGTTGGCGATACGAGTGCAGGGCATTATGGGCAGATTGAAACAGCTTTGGCACTTTATCGTGTCGCAATGGTCAGCGAAGTAGTGGATTTTGATTCTATGAATTTTCATATTCAAAAGTTAGGTACTGCTTTGAATGATTTTATTGTGGGAAATGTTTTAGAAGCACAAAGTGTTGAGGGTGCGCCACAAACTTTACCACAGGGCTTGGCACTCTTACGCCGCGCACTTGAGGGTTTTTCACAAAATGAAGCTGCGGCAAAAGAGGAGATTTTTACTTTTATTGCGCAGTGGCCTATTTTTGAGGGTGAAGTGCGCACAAGAGATGGTGGGTTGTATAATCGTATAGAATCCGAACTTCCAGAAATTGCTGCACGAGGGGCTACACAAGAGAATTTATTGCGATTCCAGAATCTTATTGAATCTGTGGAGGCATTGGATATTAATGCGGGCTACACAGCAATAGATGCAGCGATTGTTTTGTTGCGAGAGGGCGTGGAAGCACTTTTGATTATTATGGCGTTGCTTGCGGCATTGCAAGCGGCAAATCAGACACGAGGACAGCATTGGGTAATCGGTGGAGCAGTGCTTGGGGTAGGATTTAGTATTGTTGTGGCTTTGGCGTTGGTGCAGCTTTTTCCTTTGGCAGCAGCAGGAACGAATCGTGAAATTTTGGAGGGTGCAGTAGGAATCGTAGCAGTTATTGTGATGATTTTTGTTGGTGCTTGGTTGCATAGCAAAGCAAGTCTTGCGGGTTGGCAGACTTATATTAAATCAAAAATGGGGCAAGCACTTGCTCAAGGCAGCTTGATTGGATTAGGAGGGCTTTCGTTTTTAGCAGTTTTCCGTGAGGGTGCAGAAACCATACTTTTTTATGCGGGTATGATGCCACAAATGACAATCAATGCGTTTTTAAGTGGAGTAGGAGCTGCAATTATTGGATTAGTGCTGATTGCTTATCTAATGAAAATCTTTGCACAAAGGTTACCCATTCATTTGATGTTTAGGGTGATGAGTTGGCTAATCTATGCGCTCGGATTCAAAATTTTGGGTGTTAGCGTGCATGCGCTGCAACTGACAAATGTGCTACCATTAGATATTTTACCCCTTCCTAGCGTGGTTGTTTTGGGATTTTATAATAACCTTCAAGGAATAGTTGCGCAAGTTATTTATATCGCATTAATTGTCCTTGTGTTTGTATGGCAAAAACATAAAGAATCCCAAAATAAAATATAGAATTAATAAGGAGAAATGAAAAACATTTTCTAGTATTTTGTTAAAATACTAGAAATTAATCAAAGGAATCATCAAGTTTAATGTCTATTTTCTTTAAAGGATTCTTTCTCTCCTTGTCCCTCATTGTTGCTATTGGAGCGCAAAATGCTTTTATTATCAAGCAAGGTATAAGTAAGAATCATATTTTTGTAGTCAGTGGAATTTGCTTTTTTTGTGATGTTGTCTTAATGGGGCTTGGGGTTTTTGGAATAGGAGAATTTTTAGCCAAAAACAGAATCTTGAATTTATTCCTTGCATTGGTTGGGATTCTTTTTGTCTTGTATTATGGATTTGTCTCTTTAAAGTCTGCGTTTTTTACAGAATCTCACCCTAAATTTTCACAATCTAATTCCTTGCCTCTTAAAAAAACAATTTTATTAACTTTGTCGGTTACACTTTTGAATCCCCATGTGTATCTAGATACCGTTTTTGTAGTAGGGGCTTCCGCATTGATGTTTAGTTTTGATGAAAAAATTATTTTTGCTTGTGGGGCATTAGCTGCGTCCTTTTTGTGGTTTTTTGGTTTGGGGTATGGTGCTTTGAAATTAAGTCGGATTCTTATTAAAATAAGCAAAATAATAGACATTCTTATAGCGGTTATAATGTTCTTTGTGGCTTTCTCGCTTTTCCGCTATGTTTTAATTTCATCTTAAGTTTTTTTATGTATAATCTCACTTCCATTTTTTGTTGAAAAATTTAAAATGTGTTCTTACACAACTCATTGTTAAAGCCTAAAATAAGTAATAACTACAATCACGCAAATAACCAAGATTGTTTTAAT
>NZ_JAIEFA010000066.1 GCF_029067145.1 Helicobacter sp.
CAAAGACGGCATACTCGATCCATGAGCGTTGCGTGGGCGCGGTTTTTTTTTAAATTGACATCAAATGCTGCCATGTCCAATAATAACAAAAACTTGCTCCAATATTTTTTTTTACATTCTTTGGCTTGTAAATACCAAAAATATTCCCCCCCCCCCCGCTAGTATTTTCAAATCTTTTCACAAGCTCGTCCATAAAGACTGCTTTACATTTTTCTGGATGCGGTCTTAATACAACTTTATACTTATGATGTAAAAGAGACTGCACAAGATCGCATAGAATCTCAAAAGAGATTCCAGTTTCATCTTTTTTTGTTTGTGGATTAATATTGCTGATAGTAAAAGCTAATAGTGCTGTATTAGATTCTTTGTTTTGATAAGAATCTTTGAGATAGGAATCTAAACTGGGATAGCCTGCGGGAATAAATTTTAGATGATGTACTAAGAAACCCAATTTGCTTTGATAAAATTCCAACATTTCTTTTGTATGGCAAAAAATATAATCAAAATTCACACGCGAACCAATCAATAAATCCACTCGTTCGCGACTAAAATAAAAGTAGTTTTGTACAGGATCTAAAAGTCCTTGTGGGTTCAAGATAGAAATAACATTAGAATGGAATTTACAAGAATGTGTTATCGCATGTGCCACAGTTAAAAAGTCTAGTCGTTCTGTCAAATCGCAGCGCGATAGAATCACGCATTCACCGGGGTAAGCTTTCATATAGTTTATAAAACTTGCTTGAGTGGTCGTAATAAAGACTAAAGGAATATTTTTTGCCCGCAAAGACTCAATTATGGAGCGCACATGTTCTGAATGCGGAAGCTGTGTTACAAGCAATCCCACACACAAGCCTTGCGAATTCCTCTTAGTAATTTTTTCTAAACAATACATTTTAAGCTTAGAGGCGCAGAATTTTAATCCATCTACATAATGAGAAATCCCATAAGATTCTAAATTTTCCGCCAAATCAAAAAAACGATATTTAGAAGCAATCAAAACAAGACTTTGCTTATCTTGTTTAATTTTCTCTGCTTGGCTTTTGAGCGAAAGTGTTTCCTCTTTATCGTCAATGAAATGATAAGTATTTTCTGTGTCAAATCGCGACAAATTAAAGACTATATCCTCTCCGTCCCAATTTTTAGGATAAATATAATAGTGCATTACAGCCCTCCTCACACAAACCATCTGCCATCTAGCCTACAAACAGGAATCCTAAGCCCATCTCTACCCTCTATTTTACCATTCTGATAAGGTCCAACTAAAATAAAATCACACTGATTTTGATATTTTTCTAAAAACTCATTAAAAGACACGATTATGCCCCCCCCCCCCGCACAGAAGTTGGCAGTGCCTGTTTGCACATCATCAATCACACAAGCAACATTTAGCCCACTTGCTTTGGCGAATTCATTTGCCACTCCTCCTGCTCTTGCAGCACCAAAAATGGCTACCTTATTTTTACTGATTTTAGGACAACAATTCTGTGCGACACTTTTTGCATTTCTTGTAATCGTTCTTTCGGGCTCATCATAATAGGTTAAAGGTGGGATAAATGGGCTATCCTCTTGCTTTAAAAACATCAGTTCAAATGACACAGAAGGAAGTCCTTGTTTTAAGGGTAAATATCTCCAACACCCTTCTCTTCCCATATATTCCTCTACGGCATCAATAAAATCTGCTCCATTACGCATCTTTAATTTTTCTGCTGGTTTTTTATCAAAGTTATCAAACTTGCCGTTTGCAACATCGTGCAAATATTCCGTGATATATCCACCAAGCAACAGATAATTATTAAAAAATACTAGCTGCAAAACCTTATAATGATGATACGCATAACAACCTTGTGCAAATCCACCACCAAAAGGGCTTCGCCAAATAATCACGCCTCCTTTTTTGCATAAATTATGCAGATTATTCCACATTGCCTCTTGATTGAATACCCAATGCCCAACATCTTTGCAGGTTACTAAATCAAACTTTTCATCAAATCCATATTCGGTTTTGAAATCCTTACCCAAATCAAAATTCAAAGCATTATGGTATCTTTCTAAATCTATACAACAATACTCTTTTGCTCCATAAGATTCATACACGCCTTTTGGGCTTATCCTGTCATTTGAGTTTAAGATTCTTTCTCCATTTCTGTCCTCACATAAATCTTGCGCTCCAAATTCACATACCTTAAAGCCTTTTTTTAATCGCCCTGATTCCAATAGAGATTCAATCATCTCATAATCTTCTTTATAAAATCCCACTTTTATTTTCTCCTTTCATTTGATTGATTTTGCTTTTGGATTGCTTCTTTTGTATTTACAAACCCCTTTATCTCTCCTATAAAACCTTTTTCATACATAAAGAGTAGAATATCCTCTGGAACACTTGCTAGATACTCTGGAATTACAAAATATCTTGTTTGTGTGGCATATTGCATTGCAAAATAACCATTATGGATAAACTTTCTTTCTAAAGCTTCTTCATTATTGACTGCATACAAAGAGCAGCGTTTGCAATAATCAATAAAGATTGGGTTGTTAAGATACAAGAAATCGGATTGTTTCTTACATTCCTCTAGGCTTTGCTTAAAAATATTTGGAATCTTGTTTTTCAGTTGTGGATAAAAATAAAATTCTCCACAACAACCGAGCACTGAACCACTAGGTTGAATCAAATAGCTTCCTCCATAGCTTTTGCAAGTTCCGACAACATATTCAGGAATCTGCTTATTACAATCCTTGTAGCTTACACCCTCTTTTGTTGTTACAAACATTTTATTTACTGAAATTTGATTGAGTTTATGGGGTTGATAAAAACTTAACAAATCCTCTAATTCCTTTCTTGCCTTTGTTTTCTCATTAAACTGCTCTGTAAATTGCACTTGAACATATAAATGC
>NZ_JAIEFA010000067.1 GCF_029067145.1 Helicobacter sp.
CCCCCCCCCCCCCGCACAGAAATACGTGAGAAATTCCACAAAATAATCCAAAAAAACCAATAAAAAACCCTACATTTTTGTGAGATTCCATTGTGGAATCGCGACAATCTCCCCAAGCATAACCCTGCGCAAAAATACAAAGGGCTACAACTGCTTGCCAATAGTTTGGTCGTTCAAATGTTTCCTAAGCACCAAATCAATAATTGGCTGTTCTCTTGAGTTTGCGCGTTTGCAATGGTCTTTTTGAAAAAAATCTGTAACCTTTATCACAAATTTTGCCCATTTTTTATCTCTTTCACGCCACGCGTGTGAAGAAACAGACTCCCAAGCATAGCCATTAAACAAAGTTGCATTCACGAAATGGTCTAATGCGCGCACTCCTTGCCTCACGCGCGACACCTTGCCAAAAGTTCCCACAATCACAATCAGCAAATAGCCAATAATCATTAAAGGAACGAGTGCGCATAACAATAAAGTCCCTGCCAACTTTTCTTTCATTTATTTTTTCTTTGTGCGAATTGAATCTGCATTCCATTTGCCGAACGAATCGTAAGACGTCCTACAACATCTGGGACAAAATTTTCTTGCAATTTTAATTCATAAGTTCTCAAAATATTTGCCAAAATCAAAACTGCCTCTTGCATCGCAAATCCCTGTCCAATGCAAATGCGCTCTCCCATTCCAAAGGGCAAATAAGTGTCTTTTTGAATTGCATTTTTTTCCTCAAAACGACTGGGGTCAAACTCGTGCGGATTTTTCCAATAACTTTCGTGTCTTTGAATCAGCCAAGGAGCAACCACGACACCAGAACCTTCTTTGACTAATTTATTTTGAATCTTAACCTCTTGTTTTGCAGTTCTTGCAAAGAATCCAACAGGTGGATAAAGTCGCAAAGATTCTTTGAAAATATTAGAAACATATTTTAATTTGCGCAAATGTTGCAAAGTAAGAATCTCCTCTCCCGCGACTTCTATAATTTCCCTATAAGCCTTTTCTTGCTCCTGTGGCGAAATACTTAAAATATACAAAGTCCAAGTTAAAGAACTTGCACTCGTCTCGTGTCCTGCCAAAAATAGCATTGCCACTTGGTCTAAAATCTCTTCAAAGCTGAATCTTTCGCCACTTTGTGGGTCAATCACTTCAAGCAATGAAGCCAAAATATCCTCATATTCTCCATTTTTCCCCGCACTCATCGCGTCATAACGTGGCTTGATAATGTCTGCTAACACTCTACGAATCGTATCCCCTGCCCTCATTCGCTTGCGCTCCCCTAAGAGATAAGAAATCCATTGTGGAATGCAAAACATTTTACGAATCGCTGTATGCACGGTTTGTTCTTGGAACACTACAAAAGCGTCCAAGACTTCTTTGCCTTGTGATTCGTCTAACTTTTGGGATAGAATCGTGCGAAAAATTACATCTGCTGTTACAAAAGTCATCACCTCATCTATCTCTATGATTGCGCCATTTGGATAGCGGGCAAGCTTTTTCATCATATCTTCTACGGCTTCATTCATTAAGCCAAAAACTTTTGTAATGCGCGCCTGCTCAAAGCTCGGGCGCAAAAGCTCTCTTTGTTTTTGCCATACTCCACCATTTGTTGTAAAAATACTCTCACCAAGCAAAGGCTTAAGAAGCTGATGCAACCAATTGCTTTTGGGAAAATTTTGCACCTCATCTACCATTACGCGGCGCACATCTTTAGGGTGATTGACGATATAAAGGTCAAAACCGGGCATTTTAACCTGTCCAGATTTCATTTTGTAGCTTTTTTCATACAAGCCATCAAGCCAAGAACGTCTTTTGAGTAAAAATGTCGTCAGCAAGCTTGCTTTATTTTTATGTGGCTTAGGAAAAAATGGACATTGTCCCATTAGGCAACTCCTATCTTGGATTCTAAAGTGTTTTTGCCACCAATGAAATTAAAAAAATCGTATGAACCTAAAATCTCATTAGCATACAGATACAAAAAATGTGCCAAATACCAATTATAACGTATTTTCTTATAAGTTTGTGGGGTAAAGAGCTGATGAAATCTAGGCGATAAGAACTTTGGTTTAAACCTTGCTTGGATTCCAGAAGCACGAAAGAAATCAAGCAAAGGAAAGCAAGCCCCATCAATCTTAGCGGTAAAATCAAACCATACAAGTGGCACATTCCCAAGCGTTTGCAAATCCATCTTAAACTGCCCGCAACTTTTTTGAAAACTTACAAGTGGTATGCACTGCCCAAGCGTCAGAATCTTAAAACATTCCAAATCCAACTTTTGCTCCTGTGCGATTCTCACCACCCTTGCCGCAACGCTCATTGCCAAAATTGTTCCGACACTATGTGCGCATAAAATCAATTCATAATTCTTTGTTTCTTGTTTTTTTTGCAACGCATTAAGAATCGCATTGCTAAACTCGTTGATAAGAGTCCGAGATTCTGTAATCTTGCCCGCAGCATATTTTGCGCAAAACACATAAATATTAGACAGCCAAAATACCGCAAATTTCTTACCCAAATACAAAATGACTTTCGTAACGCCCCACAAGCACGCTAGCGCACAAAGAATCGCAACAGCAAGATTCCAAGATTCTAGTATTTCAAATAAATAAAAAATTCCAACAAAACTAACTGCATAGCTTAAGCAAAAATACACAATGGGATACAATCCCGCAATCAACTGCGTCCTAGATTCTTTGGCAAAGATTCTAAAAATACCAGAAAAGATATAGGTTTTTAGGAAATAAGCAAAATCAAACACAAAATCACGCAGACTTTTTGCCCAATATTTTTTGACGACACTATCCCATTGCAAAAAATGATAATTGACTTGCGATTCCTCTCCAAAAATCACACAATAAGGAATCTCATCTTTTTGGCTACAAGGAGAAATACTAAGATTTAACCCATTAAGACAATTTTGCTTATAAAGATTCCGCTTCAAAAGTGCATAATAATAGCGATAACTGCGTGGGTCATAACCTGCGAGATAAAACACATCTTTTTTGTTTTCCATATCCTACTTTCTTCAAGCCACTTAAGCTTTTTCTTGCACTTTGACATTTGCTCTTTTGCCTCAAATTATAACGATTCCTAGATTAAAAATGCCAAAAACTTAAAAACTTTAAAGGTTTAATAATCTTAAATGGCTTAGGATTCCTCTTTGTATTGTGAAATATCAGGTTGAAACTTATAAATTTTGTTTTTCAAGCGCACAAGCAAGCCCGTATCAATGAGCTGATGAAAAGTTTTTACCACAGTAGGCTTACTCACACCCACTTCTTGCACAATATCTTCATAAGAACCATAAAAAATATTCTCATCATTGCTATGCTCAATTAAATATTTAATAATTTCAATTTTCTTGCCGCCCACAAAAACAGAAATTGCATTTAAAAGCACATTTTTAGCGCGCAATTCATTTGCCTGATATTTTGGCAAAGTCGCACGCAAGATTGTTTTTAAAAGTTCCTCTACATCAATAGGTTTTAAAATATACCCATCTACTCGCAATTCAATACAATCTAGTAAATAATGGGTTTCGGTATGCGCAGTTACTACAATGACAGATAAATCCCAAAGCGGATTCTTACGAATCTCACGCAGAAGTTCTATGCCATTTAATTTAGGCATTAAAATATCTGTAATAATTAAATCTATTGTTTCGTTTTTTAGAATCTCCAAAGCCTCTTTACCATTGCGAGCTACCACAAGCCTATCCACATAATCTTCAAGCACCATAGAGGCAAACTTCAAAATATCTTCCTCATCTTCAACATAGAGAACTTTTAAGTTTTTTAAAATTTTTTCATCATTTTTTGACAACATTGTTTCTCCTTGATTTTAGCTTTTTAACGGAATCCTGATTATAAATTGCGCTCCACAACTTCCATCTTTAATGGGACAATTTGGCATACATACTTTTTCTTGGCATAAAATATTATCATAATGCACATTACGCACCTCAATGCTTCCTTCCATTTGTTTTTCTATGATTTGCTTAGACATATACAATCCAATTCCTGTGCCAACAGATTTATGTTTTGTTGTAAAATAAGGTTCAAAAATCTTTTGAATATCCTCTAACTTAATCCCTCCACCATTGTCTGTAAATAGAATCTTAACACAACTTTTAGAGGAAAATTCCTTGCATATTTCGCCCTTTTCTATATCCACCACAATACGAATCCTAGCAGGTGAAATCAGACGCTCTTTTAAAATATCTTCCGAATTTTTAATGAGATTCAAAATCACTTGTGAAAAAGCACTTTTGTAACCATACAATTCAATATCTTGAGGGCAATCTACTGCGACACTAATTTCATTCTGCTTTAAAAAAGCATCTACAAGCGAAATAGAATCTTGGATATTCGCTCTTAAATTAAATACCTCTTTATCGCTAGAGGAATGAAAAAAATTGCGAAAATCCTCAATCGTCTGGGACATTGCTTTGGCGATTTTTAAACCATCATTGACTTGCAAATCAATAAATTCTTGTGTGAGCTTGCCATTTTGAGATTTTACCTTAAAAGTCTGAATCAGCAACATAAGCGCATTCAAAGGCTGCCTCCACTGGTGTGCAATATTGCCAATCATCTCCCCCATACTTGCAAGTCTCGCTTGTTGATACATAATCTGGTCTTTCTTGCGGCTTTCTAGCACTTCTTGCTCAATTTTTTCTTGCAATGAATTATTGAGATTCTGTAATTCTTTGGTTTTTTCTTGCACTTTTTGTTCAGACATTGCATGCAGGCTTTTAATATTACGCAAAATCAGAAAACTAAGCAAAATAGTGGTGAGCATAATCAAGCACATCATCACCAAAACAACTTTATGCACTACACTATGCAAGGCATTATTGCGCGCCTTTTTAATCTCCACAAAACGCAAACTTGCATCAATCATACGCGAAATTTCAACATTCAGATGATTTGCACTTTGTTTAAAAGTCTCTTCTTTGGAAACTTTAGAATTTTGCAGCGAAGCAAGATAATAGCTAATCGCACTATCAAGGTGATTTAAATGTGTTTCAAAGCTAGATTTTTCATCTAAAATTAAATTTTCTCCACCAAAGAGATAATAAATTTTTAATAAAAAATGTGTGAAATAGCTCTCATTAACAAGATTGCTTTGTATGTTTCTATAATTTTCCCATTGTGCGATAATAGTTTCTTGTGCTTTGATAATTTCTGTTTCTTCTAATTTATGTGCAGCGAGAATGTTTTGGGCATTTGCAACACTTTTATGCAACTCTTCTAAACTAATAAGAGATTGACTATATTCGGTAAATAGGACATCATAATCATATTTTAAACTAAAATAATATACATAAGAAACAACCGCTAAAGAAAGCAATCCTGAAGCAATATTGAACACTAACACGCGCGTTTTTGCTTCTAATGTTGTTCCAAAAATCCTAAATATTTTCAAATCTCAATCCCAAATCTTTAAGAAATAACTTGTGCGACATTGTAACACTAATTTATAAGATTCCGCATAAAAACCCGAAACAAAAACCCTCAAACTTTTAATAAATTTGCAAAAAATTCAAGAATCTTACAAAATTTTAGAATTATTTTATACTAAAAGGATATGATTACAAATATACTTAAATTTTAAAGGAGTTTAGTATGAAAAAGATTTTGTTAGGAATCGTATTGGCAGCTGGCTGTTTAATGGCAAGTGATGGTGCAGCAATCTACAAAAAATGTATTGCGTGCCACGGAGCAAATGCTGAGAAAGTTGCTCCCGGAAGCAAAGGTGGTGTAACAATTGCCGGAATGGACAAAGCAAGACTTGTAGAGCAACTCAAAGGTTATGCAGCTGGAACTGCGGATAATGGCGGCGCAAAAGCAATCATGTATGCAAACATGAAAAACTTTAAATTAACTGACGCAGATATTGATGCAGTAGCAGACTATATCTCTAAACTTCCTGCTGCTAAATAGTCTTTCTCCCACTTGTTGGGAGATTCTTTTCATCAATGCCTTACTTACAAATAGACTCTCAAAAATTTTTGCATAATTATCAAATTATTTTAAACACTATTGCTCCTAAAAACCCAGAAAAAATTGCTATTGTCCTCAAAGACAATGCCTATGGACACGGGCTTAAGCAAATTGCCGAACTTGCTAAACGCGTTAAGATACAAAATGCCTTTGTAAAAAATACCTATGAAGCTTTAGAAATTGCGCCATTTTTTTGTTGCGTTACGATTCTATATCCCCATTCTCTGCCTTGCAATTCTCTTTTTAAAGAAGCATTACAATCGCCCAATATTTATTTTTGCGCTCCTAGTTTAGAATCCCTGCAAAACTATCCCAAAGGCACAAAGATTGAATTAAAGGTAGATAGCGGAATGCACCGCAATGGAATCGCAAAAAATACATTAAACCAAGCCTTTGAACTTATTGCTCAAAATGCTTTAGAGCTCAAAGGAGTCTTCACACACAATGGATTTGGAGATGATTTTGGCAGTGAATTTTATACGCAAAATACGGAATTTTTGGCAATCAAAGAAGAATCCTTGAAACTTTGCGCACATTACAATCTTCCGCGTCCGCGATTCCATTCTCTAAACTCCTCTGGCGCATTTCGTGCAAAAGATACACAACAAGATTTGCAAGATGATTTATTTCGTATTGGAATCGCATTTTATGGTTATTTATGCCAAGATTCTGCCTTTATTACGCCCAATCTTAAGCCTATTGCAGCACTCTTTGCGCAAAAAATCTCCACTTTAACGCTTAGACCCAATGCAAGGATTGGCTATCGCGGCATAAGCACCTTAAAAGAAAATAGAGTTTCCACTTATGACATTGGCTATGGTGATGGATTATTTCGCTTGCGTGAAGGTATGCAAGTCTGCACTGCAGAGGGATTTAGAATCCTGCCTCGCGCCTCTATGGATTGCATTAGCATAGAATCCGCACAAGAAGAAGTTTGCGTTTTCAATGACGCCCGCATATTTGCCCAAGCATTTGAAACAATCCCTTATGAGATTTTATCTCATTTGCACGCCTATATTCCAAAAGTTATCATTTAATCCAATAAAATATTTTCCTCAATACCAACAACAAGACTAAAATCTATCGGGAAAAATCTCCAAAAGCACTCGTTTTTCTAAATCATAAAGAGCATAACGAATTGCTTTAAACTTTTCGCTTTCCTCAATGAAGTCTATTTTCAAAATCTCTTCAAGCACACGGGCAGATTCTTGTGCCCGTTTAAAATTAGCAACAAAAACACTTTGAAGGTTTTTACGATTCTGCTCTTCTTTTATAGAAACTCTTAAGACATCTTTATTGGAATCGCGTGTATCTAATAAATCCAAATAAAATTCTACGCGGCATTGATGACGAAGATTTTTAAGTGTAGAAGCAAAGTTTTTGTGATTGAATCCATAACGCAAAATGTCTTCAACTACACGAATCCCTTCGCGTAAGCGATTGAGATTCGCATCTACAATGCGCAAAGTGCGCAAGGGAGAGCTTGAATTATTCTCTTGAGTTAAAGATTCCAAGAATTTGGAGCAAAGAAATAAATAAATTTAAGAAGTCTAAATACAAACTCACTGCTGCCATTACAGGGCTATCATATAAGCCACGCACGATATTTTGTGTGTCATAAGCGATAAAAATGCTGAACAAAATCGCTCCCGCTCCCGCTAACACAACTTGTAGAATCGAGCTTCCCAAAAATAAATTAATCAAAGAACCCACGACTACAACGATCAATGCGATAAATAGCATTTTGCCCATACTTGCTAAGTCTTTTTTCGTGCGCAATGCAAAAATACTCATCACGCCAAAAATCGCTGTTGTCAGCAAAAACGCTTGAGCTACAATCTCTGCTCCACCGGGCATTCCTAAGATTCTGCTAAGAATAGGAGTGAGTGTTAAACCTGTCATAAAAGTAAAGGCAAAAAGCAACAATAAATTAAGACCTGCTTTTGCTCTTGCAAACATTAAACCAAACAATAAAGCAAATTCTAAAATCACAAATCCAATGTAATATTGTGAAACCAAATCTCCTAATGCAGAAATTCCAATATATGCACCCACCGTTGCCGCAAGTAAAGAACCTGCAAAAAGTTGATAAGTTTGTTTTACAAAACTAATGAGCGCAATATCACTTTGTGCAAAAGCCTCATTATTTGTTTCATTCTGATAACCTTTATAATTCAAGGGTTTTCTATCGTATAATGACATTTTAGTATTCCTTTTGTTTTAATTTTGAGGTTGCGATTATATCTAAAATTCACTAAGAATAGCATTAAATATGTTACAATTTTACTTTATTTAAAGAACTTGGAGCGAAATGAAGAAAATTAAAATTTTTATTAATGGATTTGGCAGGATTGGACGCTGTATTACACGTGTTGCACTCTGTGAAATGCAAGATAAAATTGAAATTGTTGGCATTAATGACCTTGCAAATCCAGAGATTTTAAGCTATCTTTTAACGCACGATTCCGTGCATCAAAATACCCCAATCCAATGTGGAGAAAATTCTTTCACTTTTAATGGCGTCAAAATTCCTTTCTCCCAAAAGAAAACACCAAAAGAGATTGATATTTTAGGGGCAGATATTGTCATTGAAGCAAGTGGTTTATTTTTGACACAAAAAGAAGTGGAATCCCATTTACAAAAAGGAGCTAGACGCGTGATTTTTTCTGCTCCTGCAAAAGACGATACAAAAACTTTTGTCTTGGGAGTAAATCACAAGGATTATCAAGGGGAAAAAATCATCTCCAATGCAAGTTGCACCACTAATGCGCTTGCTCCGATTATTATGCTACTAGACGAAGCATTTGGTATAGAAAAAGGAATCTTAACAACCATTCATAGTTATACCAATGACCAAAATCTCATTGACGCCGCACATCGCAAAAACGACTTTCGTCGCTCACGTGCAGCAGCGGTTAATATTATTCCAACAACAACAGGAGCAGCTAAAGCATTGCACTTGGTATTGCCACAAATGAAAGACAAACTACATGGACATAGTGTGCGCGTTCCTGTGCCAAATGTCTCTATGGTAGATTTAAATGTTAATTTAACACAAAAAACTAATGCAGAAGAAATCAATGCGATTTTCAAAGAAGCAGCTAACAATAGGCTTCGTGGAATCTTGGGCGTAGATATGAACTTTGGCGTTTCACAAGATTTTGTAAATTGTCCATTAAGCGGTGTCGTAGCACTTGATTTGACTTTTGTATTGGGTGAAAATATGGCAAAAATTATGACTTGGTATGATAATGAATGGGGCTATTCTCACAGAATCCTAGAAATGGCTCATTATATTTTAAAGGACAAAATTTGAAAAGTATAAAAATTTTTATTTATATTTTACTTAGCTTCTGTTTATTAAATGAAATTGCACTAGCAGAAAAAGTAAAAACAAACATCAAGAAAGAAATACAGAAAAAGAATGCCCCTTTTGACACTTATGAGCTAAAAGGTCAGCAAGATGGAACAACCTTATTAGTGATTGGTGGAATCCACGGAGACGAGCCGGGTGGATTCTTCGCTCCTGCACTTCTTGTAGATTTTTATCAAATCAAAAAAGGCAAAGTAATTGTTGTGCCTAATTTAAATCCAGATAGCATTTTAGCCTTTAGACGCGGAATTTATAGAGATATGAATCGTAAATTTGCCACCATCAAACGCAATGATCCAGACTTTGATAATATCCAAGCTATTAAAAAACTTATTACCGATGAAGAAGTAGATTTCATTATTAATCTCCATGATGGGCACGGATTTTACCGAGAAAAATGGGAAAACTCTATTTTTAACCCTAAAGCTTGGGGACAAACTTATGTCATTGACCAAAAAACTTTAGACAATGTAGCCTTTGGAGATTTGGATTCCATCGCCAAACAAATAGAATCCAAACTTAACCAACGCCTACATTATGATTTTCATACCTTTGGTGTGCGCAATACAGAAACGCGCATTAAAGATGAAGAACAGCAAAATTCTCTTACTTTCTTTGCTATTACGCATTTGAAGCCTGCATTAGCAATTGAAACAAGCAAAAATATTACCGAATTGCCCCTTAAAACACTCTATCAATTAAGCTCCATTGAAGCATTAATGGAAATTTTAGGAATTGAATTTGAACGCAAATTTGACTTAAACCTAGAAAATGTTACCCAAAAAGTTAATGATTTTGGTAGCGTTAAAATCAACCATAATGTTACTCTTGATTTAAATGGAATCCGAAGCCTTATCAATTTTACTCCGCTTCTAGCGCAAAACAATGTTTTTGATTTTACCCACCCTCTTGGGCGCGCAAAGAAAACAAAAGAAGGATATGAAATCTATATCGGACACAAAAGAATCAGCTTGCTAAAGCCTGATGTTTTCCCTATGCAATGCGATGTAAAAGAAGTTGAGATAGAGCTAGACAAAAAATCAATAAAAGCGAATTTTGGTGAAACCTTAGATTTCCAACAAAATTTCTTAATTCGCGGGCAAACAGGAGTGCGCGTTAATGTGATAGGTTATTCCAAAAAAGGAATCGTAAGCGAACATGGACTTACCATTGATAAAGAAAATATTGACAAACGTTATTCTTTAGACCGAGCAAAAAATATCTTTCGCGCAGAATTTTATCAAGGTAAAAATTTCTGTGGTATGATTAATTTACGCACAAAAGAATAAAAATGCAATCTCCAAATATTCAAGACAAACAAAACACCGCAGTTGTGTTATTAAATATGGGAGGACCTAATTCTTTATTTGAGGTAAAAACATTTTTACAAAATATGTTTGCAGACCCTTATATTTTGCCAATTAAAAGTAATTTTTTGCGCTCAATGGTTGGGAGCTTTATTGTCCATAAACGCTTGGAGGAAGCACAAAGCAATTATCAAAAAATTGGTGGAAAATCACCACTTGTTGGGCATACTTTTCAATTATGTGCAATGTTGCAAACTATGGAACCGCAAATATATTTTACCTACGCAATGCGCTATACTCCGCCTTTTGCGGACATAGTTGCGCAAGATTTAAAAGAACGTGGCATTCAAAAAGTTGTGCTTTTTAGTATGTATCCACATTTTAGTTACACAACCACAGCGTCCTCAATGGAGGATATTTTAAGGGCATTTAAGGCAAATAAGTTTACACCAAAAATAGTGCAAGTGGAACGTTATTATAAGGATAAGAGATATAATTTAGCAATAGTGGAACGCATTAAAGAAGCGTTAGGTGGAGAGGATTGTAGGGATTTTCATCTTGTATTTTCTGCACACTCCCTACCGCAGAGAAATATAGACAATGGAGACCCTTACCAAAAAGAAATTTTAGAAAATGTAGAGATTCTAGAATCACTTTTTAAAGAGTTTGGGCTGGAGTTTGCAAGCATAAAAGTTGCTTATCAATCTAAAATTGGACCTATCAAATGGCTTGAACCTAATCTACAAGATATTTTGCCCTATTATCAGAATAAAAAACTACTGATTTACCCGATTTCCTTTACAATGGATAATTCAGAAACAGACTTTGAACTCTCCTACCAATATAAACTAGAAGCACAAAAATATAAGATTCAAGACTATCGTGTCGCAAAATGTCCTAATAGCACACAAGATTTTGCAACTTGCATTTTAGAGCTAATTCAAAATGCAGAACCGCTTGTATATTAAATTTTTATCAAGAGCAAAATATTAATATTTGTTAAATAATGAGAGAATTCTAAACTAAAAATATAGGGAGAAAATTGTTAGCAAAAGTGTGAGTAACTCACACTTTTGCTTCTTCACGTCTTTGCAAATATTCCCAATATTCATTCACATTTTTTTGCCATTGCTCAATGATATGCTCATTTTCTGGTTTAAACAAATGTTTAAATCTTGCTTGAGCACCTAAATAATCACGCACAGGCACGATATTTTTAGGACGATAAGTGATTTTTAATTCTCTTCCATTAATAATTTCAAAGAGTGGAAATACAAGAGAATCTACCGCTAAATCACTCATTTCAATTGTTTGATTAGATGGGAATCTCCATTCTGTGGTGCAAGCACTCATTGCGTTGATAAAAGTTGGTCCTTCTGTTTCAATCGCAGTTTTGATTTTTTTACTCATATCTTTCCATTTATTAGGCGCAACTTGCGCAACATAAGGAGCTCCGTGTGCTGCCATAATAAAAAGCAAATCTTTTTTCTTGTCTTTTTTACCATAGCTTACGCGCCCCGCTGGTGTAGTAGTTGTAGAAGCACCAAGCGGTGTAGAACCACTCCTTTGCCCCCCTGTGTTTGCATACACTTCATTATCCAAACACACATAGGTGAAATCGTGCCCTCTTTCAAAGCAGCCACTAATAAATTGGAATCCAATATCATAAGTAGAACCATCTCCACCAAAGGCTACAAACTTGGGCTCTTTATCACTATAAAGCCTATTTTTGCGCTTTAATGCCTTATACATTGCCTCTGCACCTGCAATTGCAGTGGAACTATTCTCAAATCCAATATGAATCCAAGGAGTATCCCAAGAAGTATAGGGATAAACTGCAGTACTCACTTCCAAACAGCCGGTAGAAGTTGCAATCAACAAAGGGTGTTCTGTGGCGTTTAATACTTCACGCACAATCATTCCGTGTGCGCAACCCGGACATAAAAGATGCGCACCTTCAAATCGCTCACTCGCTTTTGAATATTGTTTCAAATTTTTAATTTCACTCATTTTGCGCTCCTTAATTAAATCCAAGTTTTGGACCTCTAAGTCCGATAAATTGCTGTGTTGGGTGCGTTAGCTTCCCTGCTTTTGCATTGGCTTGTAATTCTTTTAGAATCTCTTGTAAATTGCTTTGTGTCAAATCGCGTCCGCCCAGTCCATAAATATAGTTGCTTACCACAGGTTTATTTGTGCCGTGATAAAGTGCTGCTACACCTTCGTTATAAAGCATTCCCATTGCACCTGCGGGCAAACTTCTGTCTAAAAATGCTACCGCTTTGACTTTACTTAAACTTTCACAAAATGCCAAATAGGGAAATGGTCTAAGCGAACGAATACTTACAACACCTGCTTTAATACCATTCTTTCTTGCTTCTTTTGCAGCAATTCTTGCCGATTCCACCGTTGTGCCAAGTGCTACGATTGCAACTTCTGCATCTTCCATATCGTATTTTTCTACAATGTTATATTTACGCCCTGTGAGTTTTTCAAACTCTTTAAAAGTGCGTTCAATCACGCCCATAGAATTCATAATCGCATTGTGCAACTGCGCCTTATGCTCAAAATGCCAATCCTCCTCTGTTTGCGCCCCATAAGTTGCCGGACGCTCAAAATCTAGCATTGCATTTTTAGGTTTGTAATCACCAATAAATTTATAAGCCTCTGCGTCTTTTAGCGGGCGCACACTCTGTGCTGTATGAGAACAAATAAATCCATCTTGATGCACCATAACCGGCAAGCGCACATCATAATCCTCTGCGATTCTAAATGCCATAAGATTAAAATCATACGCCTCTTGCGGATTATAGGTACATAGATTAATCCAACCCGCATCACGTCCCAAATACATATCTGAGTGGTCTCCATTGACATTTAGGGGACTTGCAAGAGCACGATTCACGACATTTAACACGATGGGCAAACGCATACCTGAAGCCTGATAGAGCACTTCCACCATCAAAGCAAATCCCTGTGAGCTTGTTGCTGTTGCTACGCGTCCGCCTGCTGCTGCTGCGCCTACACAGCCACTCATTGCTGCGTGTTCGGATTCTACCATTACAAACTCGCCATCAATATAACCATTAGACAAAAAAGTTGCGTAATTTTGCACAATCGGTGTAGAGGGAGTAATCGGATATGCAGAAACAACATCAATCTGTGCTTGTCTCATTGCGTGGCTTGCTGCCATATTGCCGTCCCAAACTTCTACTTCTTGTAATTCATAAACTTCTGCCATTATTAATCCTTTTTCTTTTCTTCTTTTTTGGGCCATTTGCTAAGTGCATTTTCATTGCTCTCATAATCGCTAAACATCAAAAGAGATTTTGGATTTGTTGGGCATACATCTACGCACACACCACAGCCTTTGCAATGCACATAATCTATACCGCTCATTTTTTCATCTCGCACCAAAATTGAAGAATCCGGGCAATAAACCCAACAAAAATAACAATTAATACAATGCTCTACATTATGCACAGGTTTTTCTACACGCCAATGCGCTACACTCGCTTTATAAGAGCTATCCTCGCGATAATTCCTAGAATCTGCGTGTTTTTCTACCGCTGCGTTCCCTTTATCAAAAGGAAACAGCACAGAACCCGCTTCAAACTCGTTCCAACCTTTATAAGCCATTTTTTACTCCTATTTTACTTCGCTATACGCTTTTCTGATTACTTCCATATTTGCATCAATAATTTTTTGTGGAAGTTTTTTGCCTAATACTTTTTTGAAAGATTCCAAGAAAAAGTCCAACTCCAACGCACCTGAAATTTTTAAAAATGCTCCAAGCATTGGTGCATTAGGGATTGACTTACCAAAAGCCTCTAAAGAAAGCCCAATACAATCTAATGTATAAACTTCCTTACCTTTAAGCTCTGGCTTGGATTTTAAAAATTCCTCTTTACTTAAATGTGTCGTAATAATGTATTTTGTGGAATCCTTTTCGTTTGCGCAAATATCTGTAATATACACTAAGCCCGGGTCAATAACTAAAATATAATCGGGATTCATAAATTTTTCGTGATTAAGAATTGGCGTATCATCAATGCGATTGTAAGCAGTCATTGCTGCGCCTCTTTTTGCTGAACCATAAAATGCAAAAGCCTGCACTTCCTTGCCTGTACCTGCAATCACATCTGCCAAACCTTTTGCTCCGGTTACTGCGCCTTGTCCTGCACGGCTATGCCATCTAATTTCAAGCATAATGCCTCCTAAATTTAATTTTTAAAGTTACAACTTAATTTTAAAGAAAACGCGCTTAAAAAAATCACTTTTTATGTTACATAGCCATAGAAAAATATTTCAAATGTGTAAAAATAACCCATATTATTTGGAATCACAACAACAAAAATAATCTAAAAATATTAAAATGTGGAATCCTAAAAAAGTAAAGAATTGTAAGAAATAATGCAGTTTTTATTTGTAAAGCCCCAAAGGGGCTTGGATTATTTTTGGCTTTCTTTGATATATTCCATCACCATAGCATACGCTTCGTCTTTAAGTTCTAATTTTTTGCGTTTTAGCTCGGCTAATTCCATACTTGAAGCGTGTTCTCTACCCTCTGAAATATCTTGAATTTTTTGGTCTAATTCATTATGTTCATCAAAAATTTTAGCAAAATGTGCGTTTTCTTGTTTTAAAACGCTAATCTCATCTCGGTATTCGTGCAACATTGGCTCTCCTTAAAGGTAAATTAATATATAAATTATAGACAAAATTGCCTTAATGCTTACCATTTTTACAAAATTTTAGATAATCTTATTTAAATTTTATGAGCGATAATCCGCATTAATTTTGACATATTCGTGTCCTAAATCACAACCATACGCCACAAAAGATTCTGTGCCCTTACCAATCTCACAAACAATCCTAAAAGAATCCTGTTTGAGAACTTCTGCGGCTTTCTTTTCGTTTTCATTATCAAAGTAAATCACGCCCTTTTGATAAACACACACTTCATCAAAATAAATCTCTAATGTCTTAGGACTACATTCAATTCCACTTGCTCCAATCGTTGATGCGATTCTACCCCAATTAGGGTCGCAACCAAACAATGCAGTTTTAACGAGCAAAGATTGACTTAACGCCTTGGCTGCTTTTTGCGCTTCTTTTGCAGTTTTTGCGCCTCTCACTTCAAAGGCAACAAGCTTCGTCGCACCCTCACCATCACGCACAATATCCGTTGCGAGTTTGTGCATAATCTTTTCTAACACAAATCCGAATGCTTCCTTATTATATGCTCCACTCTTGCCATTACTTAAAAGCAAAATCGTATCATTTGTAGAAGTATCGCCATCTACGCTAATCGCATTAAAAGTGCTTTGAGCCGCATTTTGTAAAAGCTCTTTCATATCCGACTTTGGAATCTCGGCATCTGTGGCAATAAAACACAACATTGTTGCCAAAGAGGGATTAATCATACCCGCACCCTTGCACATCGCACCGATTTTAAAACTAGTCTTATCCTCTAGCACGACTTCAAAAGCAATTGTTTTGCTAAAGCGGTCTGTCGTCATAATTGCATTTGCTGCTTTTACGTCGTCTTTTTTTGTTAAATCAAATTTTAAAAAAGATTCCACAATTTTCGTCTTTGGAAGCTGCACACCAATCACTCCGGTAGAACTCATAATCGGATTACAAATCACAGGAAATTTACCTTTGGCTTCATCTAATATTTCTTTAACATTTGCTACACCTTCATCACCTGTTAGGGCATTCGCATTTTTAGAGTTAATTAACACGAAATTCGTTTTGAAATTTTTATCATATTCTTGATAATGCAAAATGGGTGCGGCGCAAAATTTGTTTTGTGTAAAAATCGCTTCCACTTCACACAAAGAATCCGAATAAATAAAAGCCACATCGGGTTCTCCATTTGACTTTAATCCCGCACTTACTCCGTCGCAATAAAACCCTTTTGCCGCTGCGATTCCACATTGTATTGGGAAGAAACTAAACATATTTTAACTCCTCTGGTTTATCTTTTTTAAAGATAAGCTGTTTTGTTAGATGCACACCATGTGAAGTGCCAATCACAAGTAATTTGCATTCGCTTGTTACTAAAGTATCCCCATTAGGCATAGAAATAAATTTGCCATCTTTTTGCGTAATCCCCACAATAGAAGTCTGTGTAATCTCACGCACATGGGCTTCTTTGAGTTTTTTTAGGACGAGCCAAGAATAACGAGGCACAACAATTTCTTCTAAATCAAGCGGTGTATCCTTTTGATAAGCAAATCTCTCCAAAAGATTCTCCATATCCGGACGCGTTGCCATTGCATTAACTCTTTGAGCGAACAGCTTTGAGGGAGACACAGCGTAATCTGCACCAAGTTTTTTAAGCTTTTCCTCATCTTCATTATTATCCGCATTGCCAATAATAAAATAAGGTTTGCGCCCCAATTCACGTTCATAAAGCCTCACGGAAGCAATTTGAGCAATATTATCTGCAATATTATTGGACAATGTAATCACCCCACGCGCGCTAGAGAGATGACATTTGAGCATTGCAATTTCCGTATGTGGGTCTTCGTTAATAAAAAAAGGATAATGATATTTTTGCGCAATATCTTCTAAAGAATCGTTACGATCCACCACTACGAAGGGAATGTGTGCCTCACGAAATTGCTGTGATAGCTGTATCGTGTATTCATTGTGATAACAGATGATAAAATGATTTTTTAATCGCGCAATTTTGTAAATCATATTACGTTCCTTAATAATTGGAATCAGTTTTCCCCGACTAAGTATATCAATCACACTAACAACACAGAAGCTTAAAACAAGCGAACCTGCTAACATTACAAAAGCGGTATAAAAGATGGTTAAGTCATCAAATTCGCCCTCTTCTAATGCGCCAAAACCTGTTGTAGTAAAAGTATAAGAAGCCTGAAAAAATGCGTCAATTAAACCATAGTCTGTAAAGACTAAATAGCCAAGTGTGCTGATTATTAAACCTGCAAAAATTAATAAAAAAGACGCGCGGAAAGGTTTTAATTGCTCATAGAGCAAACCAGACATATCAATATCTGGCTTTTGAGTGCCCTCCCAATGGAGAAACTTTTTGAGCCTATCAAAAGCCACAGCTCAACCCTGAACTAAGGATTAAGAGCGTTTTTTCATAGTGCGCAATGTGGAAGCTGCGATTCTTACTTTCATTGTCCTGCCGTCTTCTAATTTAATTCTCACGGTTCTTAGATTCGGCAAAGACCGCTTTCTCGTCTTGTTATTTGCGTGGCTTACATTATTGCCAACCATTGGACCTTTACCTGTAAAAAAACATTTTCTTGCCATTTCCTAACCTTTTAAATCTTAAAATTAAAATCGCCAATAAGCCAATAAATAAACTTTGGATTTTATCTCAAACTAAATAATAAAAAGTTTAAATTCTCTTAATTTAGCTGTTTTTTGATTTCCTGGACAATATCAAATCCGTGATTGAGTGCAGCTGCAATAGAACCACCATTTTTATATAAAATGTCTCCTGCAATATAAACACCCGCAACTGAACTTTGATGTTTGTCATCTGTGAGCGGAACGCCATCTGTATCTAATTCTACACCACATTTGCGCAAGAAATCTACAGGAGCCATTCCTCCAATTGCATAAACTACGCGTTCATATACCGCACTTGTTCCATCGGTGAAATTTACTTTCACTTTGCCCTCTTGTTCTTCTAAGCTTTCAATATCCACGCCGAGTTTGGGCTGAATTTTGCCATTTTTAAAACATAAATCCAAATTTTCCTGATTTGCCTCATTGATTCTTGTAAATTCTTTTCTACGATAATTTAAAGTTACAGGATTCGTTTCACTAAGCACACACGCATATTCTACGGCAGAATTTCCTCCACCTACGACTAAAATATTCTCGCCATCTACACAACTATTTGCATTAAAATTGACGAGATTTTTAATACTATTTGGAATCGCATAACTTGGCTTGTTGGGTTGTCCCATTTTTCCGATAGAAATCACAACAAATTTCGCTTTAAATTGCGTATTTTTAGCGGTATAAATAAGAAAATAATCCTTTTCTTTTTTGATAGATTCCACTTCTGTCTGAAATTGCACTTCAAAACCATTTTCTTGAATGATTTTATCAAATAAATCTAAAGTGCTTTCCTTTGTGCCATCACAAAAATAAATGTTCCCATTCAACTCAACTTTTTGACCTTTATAATCCTTATCCACGCGTTTTTTATCTTTGTAAAACTTGCGAATCGTGGTAGAATGCCCCTCTCCCTTTTCAAACAAAATGACATCTTTAATACCTAAAACCATTGATTCTACTGCCGATGCGATTCCACCCGGACCGCCGCCTACAATTGCAATATCATAAATTTCTTTCATTCATTATCCTTTGAATTCTTTTTTGAATTATCCCTTGCTGCGTGGCGCAAATCCTCTTCACTATCAAACAAAACGCCTTGCATCATTTTTTTTTCATCATCAAATTGCCCACTTTTTAAGCCCCACAAAAAAGCAATCAGACCGATTAATCCAATCACAATACTTGTCGCAAGCATTACGGCAACCATTGTTGTATTCATAGCATTTTCCTTAAAAAAGGCAAAAGGGATTCTATGTGCAATCCCATTGCATTAGAGGTTGCACCAACTTGTCGCTTAATATAGCTCTGATGAAAACCCTCTATCATCACTGCGCCCGCTTTATTTGCCCACAAACCACTTTGCAAATAGGATTCTAAATCTTGTGGAGCAAAAGGAAAAAGCTCAAAATAAGTCTGGCTTAAATCCATATAAAAAAACTGCTCACAATGCAGAATCGCGCAAGTTAGAATCGTAAAGCTTTTACCATTTTGCGATTCCAAAAACACACTTGCTTCTGCTTTGTTTTTCGCCTTGCGCTGTAAAACTCCGCCACAATCAATCACACTATCCACAATCAAAAGCGGCAATTCTAACCCATAAAGATTTAACGCGCTTTTGTGTTTGCCAAGTGCTGCTTGATAGACAAAAGTCTTAGGCTTATCTAAAGGCAACTGCTCCTCATCAAACCCATTATCGCATTGAATAAAAGGAATCCTGTACGCTTCTAAAATTTGCTTTCGCGATTTGGAAGCAGAACATAAGCGCAACATAAAATTCCTTACACCTCAAGATAAACTTAAAATTATAATCTTATTAAAATTATATTTTGATAAGATTCATTGATTTTTAAAACTAACCGCCACAACAGCAATAGCAAATCCACCATCGTGAGAAAGAGAAAGACTTAGAGAATGGAGATTAAAATATTCCATTTTTTCATTACTTAAATGCAGGAGTGGAGCACCCTTTTGGTTCTTGGAAATCCATATATCGTGGAATCCTAATTCCTTTCCGATTCCACATTTTAATGCCTTTGCACAAGCTTCTTTTGCTGCCCAAAATCCTGCAAGACTTTGAGGGTTTTTAGCAATTTGCATTTCAGAATGATTCAAGAATCTTTGCAATCCTTTCTCTCCAAATTTTGCCACTAAAGATTCTATACGCTGAATTTTGACAATATCTACTCCCACATCAAACATTATTGCACTACAAATTCAGTAAAAAAGATATTAACCACTCTACCATCTACCAAAAATTCGTTCAAGCGTTCTACAATTTCTTCTTTCAACTTCTGCTTGCCTTTAGCCGTCTGCACTTCTTCAAATGTTTTTGAACTAAGAATTGAAATAATCACATCACGCAAAACGCCTCGTTTTGTTTCAAGTTCTGTTTGCATTTCAGCAATGCTAAGCTCCAATGAAATAGAAGTTTTAAGATAACGTTTGCCACCTCCTGAAGTCATCAAATTGACAATAAATTGGTCCAAAGGATACATTGGTCCAACACTTAGGAGGTTGCTATTTGGATTAGCGGCACTCCCTTTATTTGCTGCACTTTGTTGTTGAGGAGCAGCAGTTGGTCCTGCTTCTGGCTCATCTCCTCCGCTAAAAATCAAAATCGCAACAACAATCAAAATAATCAATAATAATGCAACAACACCAATAATGATGAAAAGTAGCATTTTATTCTGTTTTAAGCCTTCAAGTTTGGATTCTTTTTTGGTTTCTTCTTCTGCCATTTCCTCTCCTTAATAAAAATTTTATTATATAAAATCTTTTTTTAAATTTTCAAGTTTTACATTTTTAAATAACTTCCAAGCCATTTTAATTCGTTTGGATAGCGTCTAAATAATTCGCTCACATTCGTATCATCAATGTGTCCATCAATATCAATAAAAAAGCAATAGTCAAAATCATTCCCTGTGCGCTTAGGGCGAGATTGGAAAAAAGTCATATTAATATTTAAATCTTTTACATCATAAAGCAGACGATGAATCGCACCGGGCTTGTCGTCGTTTGCCAAAATTGCAAACAAAGAAGTTTTATCTTTGCCGCAAGGTTGATTTTTGAAATTACTAATCACAATAAAACGCGTTTTATTGTCTGAATTGTTCTCAATATTTTCAAATAAAATTGGTGTGCTATAAAGTTTCGCTGCAATAGGTGAGCAAATGGCGGCACATTTGGGATTTTCTTTTGCAAGCTGCACTGCACGTGCGGTAGAATCTACCGGAATCCTCTGAATATGGTCTAAAGAATGCTCGCTTAAAAAATTAGAACATTGTCCAAAGGCGATGTCTTTAGAGTAAATAACCTCAATTTCTTGAATTTTTTGTGTCTGACTTGCAAAACAATGATGAATCGGCATATAAATTTCAGCTACGATTTTTAACTCTGTGCTTCTTAGCAAATCCAATGTTTCGCCCACAACGCCATTTTGACTATTTTCAATCGGAATCACCGCATAACTTGCGCATTGATTTTCTACACTTTTAACTGCTTGCGTAATGGTATTGTGAGAAAAATATTCACACATTGCACCAAATCTGCTTTCTGCCGCTTGATGTGTATAACTTCCAAGAGGACCAAGATACGCCACACGTTCTGGCGATTCCAAATTACGACTGACTGCAAAAATCTCCGAATAAATTGCCTCAATCGCTGCTCTATTAAGCGATAAAGAACCTTTAGAGTGCAATCTATCAATGATTTCTTTTTCTCTCTCTGGACGATAAATAGGGGTATTGCTCTGCAACTTTGCTTTGCCAATGCGTTTGACAATCTCCATACGCTTTTCTAATAATCCCAAAATTTCATCATCAATACTATCAATCTCTTTTCTAAAATTTTGTAAATTCATCTTAAGATTCCTTCATAAACAATCTTTTTCTAACGCAATCAAATCCTCTATGCACTCTCTTTTGCGGATTAATCGTATGGCTCTATTTTCAACTGCAACCTCTGCACAGCGCGGACGAGAATTATAATTACTTGCCATACTAAACCCATACGCTCCAGCACTAAGCACCGCTAGCACCTCTCCATTTTGCAGAGGAGGCAAGGAAATGTTTTTACCCAAATAATCTCCACTCTCACAAATTGGACCTACCACATCTGCACTACTCAACTCTTGCGATTCTGTGCTAAGCGGCACAATCTGATGATACGCATCATAAAGACTTGGACGAATTAAATCATTCATCGCACCATCTACAATCACAAACCGCTTATTTTGATGTATTTTTTGATAAAGCACTTTTGTCAAAAACACGCCACTATTTCCTACGATAAATCTACCCGGCTCACAAATAATTGTCAAGTCCAATCCTCGCAATTCCTCTAAAATTGCTTGTGCGTAATCATAAGGATTAATGGTGGTTTCATCACTATAAGTGATTCCAATCCCGCCACCAATATCAAAAAACTTAATCTCAATTTTGAGTGCCAACAAACTATGCGCAAGTTGTGCGATTTTGCGTGCGGATTCCGCAAGAGGCTTAAGCTTGGTTAATTGACTGCCAATATGAAAATGAATCCCGACAGGCTCTAAGTATTTGGAATGATGTGCCAACAAATACATACCCTTAGCCTCTTCTATGCTCACACCAAATTTATTTTCTTTTAGCCCTGTGGAAATATAAGGGTGCGTTTGTGGGTCAATATCTGGATTGACACGTATAGAAATTCTCGCAGGGATTCCTAACTCTTGCGCACAAGATTCCACAAGCAACATTTCCTCTTTGGATTCTACATTGATAAATAAGATTCCAATGCGCAAAGCTTCTTGAATCTCAAAAGCTTGTTTGCCCACGCCGCTATAAATGATTTTATACTTTGGAATCCCTGCCAAAATAGCGCGCTGAATCTCGCCCAAAGAAACACAATCCGCCCCGCTCTCCAAACTAGCCAATTTTTTGATAATGCTTAAATTAGAGTTTGCTTTTAGCGCATAGCAAATCATTGTTTTTCTTCCGCTAAAAGCCGCTTTCATCTGCTCATATTTTTCTTGGATTCTATCTAAATCATAAACATATAAAGGTGTGCCAAATTCTTTTGCAGCCTTTTGTAATAAATCTTTATCAAAATTTCCATCAAGTTTAGGGATATTTTGGGATTCTATATTTTTCATTTCTCTGCTCTTATTTTTCTAGTTGAATTTGTAATTATAATCAAAAATGCCTTAAATCTTTAAACTAAAATTAGTTACACTTTCAAACTTAAGTTCATAGTATTAAAAGGTTCAAAACATAATGAAAGATAAGATTATTTTATTTGACTTAGATGGCACATTAATTGACTCTACGCAAGCAGTCTATGAGGGCATCTGTAAAGCTTGTGAAGCCCTCAATCACCCTGCTCCAAGTTATGAAAAAGTCAGCTTACAAATTGGACACACGCTTGAGGATATGTTTAAAACTTTTGATGTAGAATCCTCCAAGATTCCAGACTTTATCGCAATTTATCGGCAACATTATGGAGAAATTTGCATTCCTAAAACACATTTGTTAAACAATGCACAACAAGCAATTATAGAAGCACATTCGTTCGCGCATTTAGGAGTTGTAACCACCAAAACAGGCAAATACTCTAAAATCATCTTAGAACATCTCAAAGTCCTAGAATATTTTACTTGCGTGATTGGTAGAGAAGATGTCAAGGAAGCAAAACCAAGTGCTGAACCTATTTTATTAGCTCTAAAATCAATGCCAAAGGATATTACAAAAGACCACATTTATATGATTGGGGATACGCCTTTAGATATTCAAGCAGCAAACAATGCGAATATTCAAAGCATAGGCGTGCTAAGTGGCTATGCGAGTTTGGAGCTATTGCAATCTTATACAAATCACATTGTGAAAGATTCCCTAGAAGCTGTGCGCAAGATTCAAACTTTGTAAGCTTGTTATCATACAATCCGCGCCGTTGCGAGATTCTGCTTTGAAATCGTGGCGCGCATTTGTCTTTACAAGAATCGTTTGCGATTCGTGGCAATTTACAATGGAATCTTAAAAATTAAGGCGAGATTTTAGATTATATTGTTTTGCTAGCAAGGACAAGTTGGTGCGTCCTTGCAAAGAATTAAGAATCTATTTTTATAAACATTGGATTCCACGCCTTAGAAGCAACTATTACAGAATCTCCACTCTGCAAATTCTTAACTTCCTCTTCACTCGCGGTAATTTGGATAATCTCATTACCCACAAGCACACTCACGATATAAACCAATCCATTCTTGCTTACTTCCAATATTGTCCCACTTTGTCGGAACTTCCCACTTGGCAAGCCATTTAAGAAAACTTCATCAGGAGTTCCTTGCTTGTCAATCTTACCCAATTCTAAATGCACAACAAAGTTTGAGAGAAAAAATACTTCACTAAAATTATGACTAACCAAAAAAGTGGTTAGCTTAAAATGCTGATGGATACGCAACAATTCTTCTTGCAATTTACGCGACATTGCAGAATCTAATGCAGAAAATGGCTCATCAAGCAGCAGGATTTGCGGATTTCTCACCAATGCGCGCGCCAAAGCCACACGTTGTTGTTGCCCACCACTTAACATATTTGGCTTAAACTTACGCAAAGCACACAATTCCGTGATTTCTAGCAAAGATTCCACACGCGATTTATCGGCATTTTTTGGCAAAGCAAAACTTAGATTCTCCTCCACGCTCATATTTGGAAATAGCGCGTAATCCTGAAAGACAAACCCGATTCTACGTTTTTGAGGTGGTAGATTGATTTTTGCACGCGCGTCATACCAAACCTCCCCATTGACTTCAATCACTCCAGAATCCGGTGAATCTAATCCTGCCAAAATGCGTAGAATCGTAGTTTTCCCTGCTCCACTTTTGCCAAAAAATGTAATAAGATTTTGGGGTGTTAGCTCACAACGAACCTGCAAAGTCAAATCGCCCTGCGCACTATGGAGCTGTTTTTCAAAATCCAAAAATATCATTTCGCACTTCTTTTGTTAAGATAAAAAGTAAGGAGTAAAATAGAAAAAGTGATGACAAACAAACTCAAGGCATATTGGTGTGCCAATGCATAATTTAGAGATTCCACTTCGTCATAAATCGCGATACTAGCCACGCGCGTTTGCCCTTGAATATTGCCTCCAATCATCATCACAACGCCAAATTCTCCAATCGTATGCGCAAAGGTTACAACTACTCCTACAAGCACGGAACGTGAAATATTGGGCAACAATACAGAATAAAGAATCCTAAAACGACTTTTTCCAAGCGTCAAAGCCGCTTCAAAGAGTGATTTGGGTAGAGCCGCAAAACCTGCTTGAATAGGATTTACCATAAAAGGTAGCGAAAAAATCACAGAACCAACAATCAAACCTTCAAAACTAAAAACAAGCTTGAGATTGAAAACATCTAATAAAAATTTTCCCAAAGGACTTTGCGGGCTAAAGGTAATCAAAAGATAGAATCCAAGCACACTAGGAGGCAACACGAGAGGCATAGAAACAACTGCTTCCAAAATCGGTGCGATTCTACTTCGCGTAAAAGCCAAAAAATAACCCAATGGAATCGCAAGTAATAGCAAGATAAAAGTCGTAAGAAATGCAACCTTAAAAGTCAAAAGCATTGTGATTGCAAAATCATTCAAATTCTCCACCTTCCACTCCTTTGTATTCCTATTGCTGCCTTAGATTGTAAATTTTTGTATCAAAAAAGAGCATAATCTCATTCTCGGGAATGTGCCAAAAGACAGAATCTCCTACTTTAAGCCCATTTTGCTCCACAAAATCCAAAGCGCAAAGCACATCAATCGTGCCGTTTTCTGCATAATTTGAAGCAAGTGTCAAACGCGCAAGAATACTATCTTGAGTAATTTTTAAAATTTCAGCCCTAAAAGTATTGTGTATGCCTTTTAATTCTGTCGCTACGATGATATTGTTTTCTTTGAATCCTAATTGCAGGGGCTGATGTAACAAATGAGAAACAAATGCGGAATCTTCTAGCAGTAGCACAAAAAGATGACTTTGAGATTCCACATTTTGTGCTACTTCTTGTGTTGGTTGAAACCTTTGCGGACTAGAAATAGAATCCAAACGCACAAAAAGGCGTAAAATGCCTTTTTGCTCGGTAAAAGACTCTAAGATTCCGTGTAATTTATTCAACGCTATAACCAAATTTTAGAAATTTTTCTTTTGCCTCTTTGCCTAAAATATAAGCTTTAAAATCTTTTGCAAGTTTAGAATCTTTCCCATAATTTGGAATCACAAGTGCTTGATTAATTGGTTGATAAAGGCTTTCATCAATGCTTACATAACTCATTTCTTTTGTGTGGATTCCACCTTCTCCAAGCATTGAAAGCGCAGTGAAGCCTACCTCTGCATTTTTGGATTCTACATAAGTTGTCGCCGCACCGATACTTTCACCTGTTACAAATTTGGATTCTACCTTATCCAGCATTTTTGTAGCAGTCAGTGCTTCCACAGAAGCCCTACCATAAGGTGCTACCTTTGGATTTGGAATAGAAATATGCGTAATTTTAGGATTCAAAATATCTTTAAATTCTTTGAGTTTAAAATTCTCATTATTGCTCCAAAGCACCAATTTACCTTTTGCGTAGATTTCTTCTTTTGCAGGTGCAAGCTTTTCTTCATATAATTTTGCAGGATAACTTACATCTGCAGCAACAAACAAATGAATGGGGGCTCCATTTTTAATCTGCGCATAAGCCTTGCCACTTGAAATATATGAAATCTCAATCTTATCCTCTGGCTTATTTTTCAAAAAATCATTCTTGATTTCTTCTAATACATACTTAAGCGACGCCGCGCCCAAAACTTTAATTTCCTCTGCTTGCGCACTTAAGGATAAGATTAACCCACAAACTCCAGCAATCAAAAACTTTTTTGTAAAATTCATTTTTTCTCCTTAAATACCTAAAATTACATTGTTGGATTTGAATCCAAACCAAACTTTTTGCCCTACTTTTAATGCAAGATTCTTTTGGGATTCTTCCGTAATCACCGCGGAGAATCTTGCATTTTCACATTCCATTTCTATTTCACAATTTACTGCACCATCTGTGATATGCTTTATCACACCGCCAATACAATTCTGCATAGAAGTGCCTTTGGGCTCTTCGCTAAAGACTACAATCCAATTCGCCTTAATCAGCGCATAGGCTTTCAAACCAACCTTTAGCCCCAAATCCTTAAGAGAATGCAAAGTAATCGTGCTAGAAATACGCATAGAATCATTGATTTTTAACACCACTTCAGCATTGACTTTGCCCTCTGTAATGGACACAATCTCACCAAACAACTGATTTCTTGCACTCGTTTTAATCATAAATCTCCTTTTAGCACTATCACTCCAATTGGAATAATCCATTATGGAATCCCAATCGTTTAAATTGCCTTCAAAAAGTGTAAAAAGCTCTTGTTGGACGCGTTCCATTTCGCGAAAGATTCGGATTGCTTCTAATCCTTTTTGTGTAATTTGTGTGCCACCACCGCCTTTGCCGCCTGTTACACGCACAACTAAAGGCTCATTTGCGACATTATTCATCAAATCAATGCTATCCCACGCAGCTTTATAGCTCATTCGCATTTCTTTTGCTGCTTTGGAAATAGAACCACTTTGAGCAATTCGCTCTAGCAATTCTACCTTGCCGTGCCCTAAGAAATTCTTGCCCTGCTCTTTAACCCAAAGCCTTCCTTGCACTCTCATTTTAAGCCTCCAAACTCAAATCATTTCGCTTTTTTGCCTGAATCTCCAAACGAAACTAGCGAATTATATTTTAATATATAACGATTGTCAATACCTAAAATTTAGATTCGCTTTGCTATAATACGCGTTATTTTTATGAATTTTAAGGGGATTTTATGCAAAAGCAATTTAGCGGTAAGGCGTGGAAGTTTGGAGATAATATTGATACAGACTTAATCATTGCTGCAAGATACTTAAATACAAGTGATACAGCGATTCTAGCTTCGCATTTAATGGAAGATGCGCGTGCGGGATTCGTCAATGAAATCAGTCAAGGCGACATCATCGTAGGGGGTGAAAATTTTGGCTGCGGTTCTAGCCGAGAACACGCTCCTGTAGCGATTAAAGAGGCAGGGATTAGCGCGGTAATTGCCAAGAGTTATGCAAGAATCTTTTATCGCAATGCCTTTAATACAGGCTTGCCAATCTTAGAGATTCAAGAAGCAGATTCCATTAAGGAAGGAGATACATTAGAAATAGACTTGCCTAACGGGGTAATTAAGAATCTCACCCAACAATGCACCTATCCATTTGCTCCGATTCCACCTTTTATGCTTGAATTATTGACAAGTGGCGGGTTAATCCCCTATGCCAAAGCGCAAAATCTAACCAAATAATCTTTATAAAAAGGCAAAAAATGACAACTTACAAGATTGCTGTTATCAAAGGAGACGGAATCGGTCCAGAAATCGTCAATGAGGCGATTAAAATATTAAAAATTACTGCACAAAAGTTTAATTTTGCACTTCATTTTGAAGACTTTTTGATGGGAGGTATTGCGTATGATTTGACACAAAATCCACTTCCTGAAGAAACGATTGCGGGTTGTTTAGCATCTGATGCAACTCTCTTTGGTGCAATCGGTGGTGAAAAATGGGATAATCTACCGCGCGAACTTAGACCCGAGAGCGGACTTTTGCGTTTAAGAAAAAGCCTAGAAGTTTTTGCAAATTTCCGTCCAGCAAAAGTTTATAATGAACTCCTTGAAGCAAGCACTTTAAAGCCCGAAATCGTGCAAGGAGTAGATATACTTGTCGTGCGAGAACTCATCGGGGGAATCTATTTTGGCACTCCAAAGGGACGCGATAAGAATCGTGGCTATAACACAATGGTATATAGCGTAGAAGAAGTTAAAAGAATCGCACACACAGCATTTAAAGCCGCACAAAAAAGAAGTAAGAAAGTTTGCTCTGTGGATAAAGCAAATGTGCTAGATGTCAGCCAACTATGGCGAGAAGTCGTTAGCGAAGTAGCAAAAGAATATCCCGATGTGGAACTTAGCAATATGTATGTAGATAACGCGGCAATGCAGTTGATTCGCAATCCTAAGCAGTTTGATGTGATTTTGACAGGCAATCTTTTTGGAGATATTTTGAGTGATGAGGCAAGTATGCTTAGTGGTTCTATCGGTTTATTGCCCTCTGCATCTATCGGCGGAAAGGCTGCCATTTACGAGCCAATTCACGGAAGTGCTCCCGATATTGCAGGACTTGGAATCGCAAATCCAATCGCTACAATTGCAAGTGCTGCGATGATGTTGCGCTATTCTTTAGGGGAAATAAGAGCAGCAGATGCGATAGACTATGCGATTGAAGCGGTGCTAAAAGAAGGTTATCGCACAAAAGATATTGCAAATTTCGGTGCTAAGGAAGTTTGCTCGTGTGAGCGTATGGGCAGCGTGATTGCAGAACATATTTAAACCCCGATGAGGAAACGCGTTTTAAAGCTTTCCTCCAGCCACAATTTTATTATTAAAAAACATTCTATAATAAATATAAACACAAAGTGCAATTCCCGCACCCACAAATCCAAGATTTGCAATCCCTAAATACTGAATCACGATTCCACCTATAAATGCTCCACTTCCGATACCGACATTATAAATTCCAGAAAACATTGACATTGCCACAGCAGTGCCAACAGGAACTAATTGTAATACTTTTGCTTGGAGGGTAAGATTAAATAATGTAATACACAAGCCCCAAAGCACACAAATCAATAATGCCCCAAAAAGACTAAATTTCGCTCCAATCAAACTTATAAGCGCAATAAAAATCCCAAAAATTGCAAAATTTAAGAAAAATGTCTTGTATGTATTATAATATTTAGAAAATACAAAACTTCCCACAAAACCAATACCCCCAAAGACAATCAATACCATTGTAATAACATTTTCTCCAAAATTCGCATACTGCATTAAAAAGGGTTCAATATAGCTATACACAATAAAATGTGCGCTAACTAGGCAAAGTGTGATTCCATAGATTCCAAGTAATTGTGGAGTTTTGAGGAGTTTTGGCAAGCTTCTAGGAGAAATTGCGCCTCCGCTAGGTATTTTAGGCAAACTCTTAACCAAAACCAAAAGAAGCAGAAATGCAGCGATTCCAATGCTTAAAAAACTAATCCTCCAACCTAAATGCAATCCAATCACTCTTCCTAAAGGCAATCCAGCAATTAATGCAATACTTGTACCTGTCGCAATGCAACTAAGTGCTACACTTTCCTTACCTTTAGGGGCTACGCGCACTGCCATTGGAGTAGCAATAGACCAAAATAATGCGTGCGCACAAGCAACTCCAATTCTAGATAGCATTAATGTCCAATATCCACTAGATAGTGCAGAGCCAATATGGCTCAAAACAAAAAGCCCAACAACGAAGAGTAGAAGCCGTTTCATTTCAAAGCGAGAACAAGCCAACATCAAAGGCAATGACGCAAGTGCCACCACCCAAGCATAAAGGCTAATTAAAAACCCAGCTTCCGCCTCGCTTACACCAAAATCCTTTGCAATCAAACTCAAAAGACCTATGGGAACAAACTCTGAAGTATTAAATATAAATGCCACAAGACTAATGGCAATAACAGCCAGCCACATTTTCCAATGATAAGTTGAATGATTTGCTTGAGAATCCTGCATAATTCCTCCAAACAAAGTATGTAATGGAACTTTAGCCCACCAAGGCTAGAATAATCAATAGATTTTAATTAATGGATTTTTGAATAAAATATTCTTGTGTAACGCAAATAGAATCCTCCCCAATTTCTACCAATGCTTCACTTTGATAACGTCCTTCCTTTTGCACTTCAAAGCTTTGGCTTTGCCACAAACCCTCAACCAATTCACCCTCCCCTAGATTCTTATCCTCTTTAATTGTATTTGGTCGTGTAAGAAAAAAACTTACTTTAGCATCTGTTTCTATCTTGCCATTTTTTTTATTACTCAAGCGTAAAAAGATTTGGCGAAAACTCTTTGTGTCTTGCTGCAATGCACCTTCAAAAGAAACATTATATTTATTCAAAAATGATTCGCGGCTTTTGACAATCTCGTTAATATTTGCGTCAATCTCTTGCGAACTGCGTTGGCATATACTTTGCAATTCAACAGGATTCATAACTGCCACTTTAATAGTTAGCACAATAAGCCCTACAACAACCATTGCAAGCAAAAAGATTCCAAAAGGCCAATAATTTTTCATTTATTTCTCCTCAAATACACAAAAACAAAAAGCAAAAGTAAGACAAACAACATTACATAAAGCACTATACGTACAACACTTTGTCCTTTATTTTGTTTGGGAAAACTATGTTCAAGCTCCACATTTCGTGATTGGGCAATCCTATCGGCAATATCTACAAAACCATTGAGCAAAAAGGCAGATATACTTTGTTGTGTAAGGTCTTTATCAGATTTTGGAATCAAAGGCACAATATAATCCCAATAAACCGTCCGTTTATCAAATAATTTTTCAGCCTCTGCACTCGCAATGATATTTATTTTTTTTTCTTTATGCACAAAAAAAAGAAGAACAAAAGGTTCTTTTAGATTTTGTAGATAGTTTTGTTCTTTCTCTTCAAGATTTATTCCCTCTAAACCTTCAAGAGCAACAACATACATTGAAACACCTGTTTTTTCAAACACTTCATTGGATAATACTTCTATAAAATCTGTTGTTTTTTTGATAAGCTGATTTTGGTTTTCCAACACATAGGTTTTACCCAAAGCCAATGTGCAAAAAAATAGGGAAAGAATCCCTATTTTAAGTGCTTTCAACATTCATTAACCAACATAAAGAAGCATATTGGGAATAAAAGCAACTGCAATAGATGCAACAATCACTACAATATGAGCTACAAAAAGAATTTTTTCTAATCCACTATATTCAACCATTATTTCGCTCCTACTTCTTTATAATGCTGAGCATTGTCAGCACTTCTCATTTGCAAAGTGTTTGCATTTTCAATCGTATAAGGATTGTTTGCTTGAGCACTTTGTGTTACTACTGCTGTATAGCCAAGGCAGAAAACAACAGAAAGTAACAAAACAACTGCTACGATAAAGCCCAAAAGTCCATTAACTCCAAATAAACCATTCATACTCAAACCTCCTTAGTTTTTCTCTGAATAGATAAAGTGCGCCAAAGCTTCTTTTTGCTTATCAGTTAGCATTTGAGTTTTAAAAGTTGGCATAATACCAATATGTCCTTTTTTACCTTTTTCAAGCACTTCAGCTACAAATGCTGGTGTTCCATATTTGGTAAGATCTGGTGCCATACCACCCATTCCTGCTCCATCTTCACCATGACAAGCGTTACATGTTGCAGCACTATAAAGCTCTTTACCTTTTGCAACCAAGTCTGGATATTTTGTACTTTTAACTTCAGAAATTTCTGCCATTACATAAGCAGCAACTGCTTTTTGTGCTTCTTCAGAATCTACTACACCGGGAGCAACTTCACTAAGAGGCAACATATCTCCTAACATATAGCCTAAACCTTTACTACCATTTTTAATTGTTGTAATGATTCCTTCTTCTCTACCCCACTCTGCCAAATTTGCTGCTGTGCCATTCATCCCTTCCGTAGTGATTCCATGGCATTGTGAGCATTGAACCAAAAATAAATTTTGTCCCATTTTTGTCAAAGTTTGAGCATCAATATTCTGCCATTGTGCTTCAAATTTTGCATTATAAGCTTTTACCTCATCGTTATATTCCCCAATTTGTGAATAAGTGTTGAGAGGATAACCTACAAACCAATACCATAAACCCCAAATCAACAATACAAGATAAGTAGCACCCCATCCAATTGGAATATCATTTTTAAATTCTTTAATGCCATCCCAATCTTCACTTGTTAATTCACCTTCTGCCTTGCTATCTTTCATCTTTTTGATGTAACCACCGACAATGAAAATAGTCAAAGCTAAAATTGCTACGGCGCCAAGCAATCCAAGTTGATTTACACTGTCGCCCAAGTTAAACCATTCCATTTAGCTCTCCTTCTTTTCGTCTTTATTATTTCGTTTTTCCACTAAAGCATCATTTAGGTCATCATCTAACGCAAGTCTTGCGTATTTTTCATAATCAATTTTTCCACTTCTTTGGCTTTTGTAAAGATGAAATATATATCCATACAACAAAAACACTAATAGAATTGTAATAAACCAATAAGCATAACCTTGAATGATTCTTATCGTTTCATATTCCACGATTAGTTAGCCCTTCTTTTTTGTCCCAAGCTGTTTAAATAAGCAATCAATGCTACAATTTGCTTAATTTCGCCTCTTTCAAGTGCAGCTTTTATTTCTGGATCTTTCATATCCTCTGCTAAAATTTTTGCTTCTGCTAAAATCTCTGCTCTTGCCGCTTCTAAATCACCTAACTTAGGATTATTTTCTGTGTCATAAGGCATTGAGAAAACAACTTTTTGTGTATAAGCTTCCGCATAAGCAGTATCTACATCTACATTTTTATTGTATAGATGTTTATATGCTGGCATAATAGAACCCGGAACTACCGCAGTTGGGTCTAACATATGCTCTTCGTGCCAATCTGTGGTTCGGACATCACCTACACGATGCAAATCTGGTCCTGTTCTTTTAGAACCCCACAAAAATGGTCTGTCATAAGCATATTCACCACTTAAACTATAAGCACCATAACGATCTGTTTCTGCCTTAAATGGACGAATTAATTGAGAATGGCATGCATTACAACTTTCGCTAATATAAACTTGACGCCCTGCTGTTTCCAAAAGCGTATAAGGTTTGAGATTCTCTGTCGGACGTGAAGCCTTAGCAAAATCTGGTAAAATCTCAACTAATCCCGCAATTGAGAACACTAACAAAAAGACTACCGTAAAGAAAAACGGATTTTTTTCCAACCAATGAAACATCACAAGCCTCCTTTACGCTGCCATTGGAGTTGCATATTTAGGTTCGCTCTCAAGCTCCCTACTAGCAACAATGGTCATAATAATATTATAAACAAAGATGATAAAGCCTAAGAAATACAATACTCCACCAATTGCTCTAATTGTATAATATGGCATTAATACAGTTACAGTATCAATAAATGAGTAAGCCAAACTTCCAAACTCATCTGTCGCTCTCCACATCATACCTTGTGTAATTCCTGCAATCCACATACTTGAGAAATAAAGAATAATCGCAACGGTTTGCACCCAGAATTGAATATCCATTAGTTTTTTAGAGTAAATTTCACGTTTGAATAATCTTGGAGTCATATGATAACAAGCTGCAATGATTGTAAAAGAAACCCAACCCAACGCTGCATCATGCACGTGCCCGATAATCCAATCTGTAAAGTGCGCTAAAGCGTTAACGGATTTAATAGATTGAATTGGTCCTTCCAAAGTGGTTAGCATATACCAAGTAGAAGCTAAAAGCAAGAATTTAATGAGCGGAGATTCTTTAAGTTGATGCCATTGTCCCTTCATAGTTAATAGCATATTTACTGCTGTTCCCCAAGATGGCAAGATCAAAACAACTGAAAAAATTGAACCCATTGTTTGCATCCAATCTGGAACAGTAGAATAAATAAGGTGGTGGCTACCAGCCCAAATATAAACAAACATTAATCCCCAAAATGAAAATAAAGTCAATTTATAAGAGAAAATTGGTTGTCCTGATTCTTTAGGCAAGAAATAATAAATCACACCGATAATTCCTGAAGTGAAAACAAATGCAACCGCATTGTGTCCAAACCACCATTGCACCATCGCATCATTTGTTCCTGCATATAAAGAAATAGAATGCCAAACAGATCCTACTTCAGCAACTAAATAAGTTGGAATCGAAAGGTTATTAAAGATATAAAGTGCAGAAATTGCTACAAATGTCGCAATAAAATACCACAAAGTAATATAAATAGTTTGTTCGCGCCTAACACCCATTGAACCGAAGAGACTAACTCCCCATAACACCCATACAACAACAACTAACAAATCCAATGGCCACACAAGTTCAGAATATTCTTTTGACTGACTCATACCAGCAAACAAGCTAACAACCGCTAGTGCCATTAGCACAATATAAACCCAAAAGTGTAAATGACCAACCACTTTTAAAAATGGGTGTTCATTATAAGAAATTTTTAGGACTCTTTGTCCCAAATAATACCAGGCTGTCCAAATACCACTCAATGTGAATCCATAGATGATTCCATTTGTGTGTAAAGGTCGCAAGCGTCCGAATGTTCCGAACTCACCGGCTAAATAATTAAGGTCTGGGAACGCCATTTGACAAGCTATCACAACACCCAACAACAATCCAACAATACCAAATGCGATCGTTGCAAAAAGAAATAGTTTTGCAATGGAGTAATCATACTCTAACGCAGGATTTGATTGCATATTTGCTCCTTCCTCTAAGATTTCCCTTACATATTTTATAGAGAATCCCAATATTTTATAAAATAAAGCATAATTACTAGCTTAAAATTCACAACAAATAGCTAACGAAATAAGAGAAAATGTTTAGATTCTTAAAAATCTTAATATTTTTTAAATAAAACAAAATAGAATCACACTCTAAGGCATTTATTAATTCGGTAATTTACCCCTGTCTCTTATAAAAATCTTACGCTGCCTACGACTACTTA
>NZ_JAIEFA010000068.1:0-11984 GCF_029067145.1 Helicobacter sp.
CCAGATTCTATAATGCAAACCTTGCTTAAGGAATCTAAAGAGGCTTAAAAATAGAGATTATAAAATATGAAATTATAATTAATCAAATAAGTTAAGTTGTTACATATTTGTCAAAGCCTGCATTGTAGCGGTTTTTGAGTGGTTTGTAAAGATTTCGTGTAAAATTTAATGGAATCCTTAAATTTACTTTTGGTTTAAATGATAGATTGCCACGAAGTCTAACGACTTCTCGCAAGGACGAATCCCGACATTAAAGTTTCTTAGCCTTTAAATACGCGCGCTTAGGTGCAGGATAACCCTCAATCGTGCGTTCTCCGCTTGGCTCTAAAAAATCCTCCAAAGATTCTCCGCTACTCCATTGCGTCTTGCGTTGCTCATCAAAGGCGGTTTTCAATGTTGCAATCACTACGATTTCTTTGAATCCGCATTTTACTAGCCAGCCCTCAAAAGTGCGAAGCGTAGGGATAAAATACACATTTGGCATTTTGGCATAACGTCCCATAGGGCAGAGTGCAATTTCTTGCTCTCCATCAATTATCAGGCTATCAAAAATAGCCTCTCCTCCACTTTTTAAAGCATTATAAACAAGCTTAATCGCATCTAGGGGGCTTTTGCGATGATACAGCACCCCCAAACACAACAACACATCAAATTGCGTTGCAAAAAAGGATAATTCCTCAATGCCAAGAAGTTCATACTGCAAGCGACTTTCTTGCACAAAAAATTGCAAAAATTGATATTGCAAAAAACACAATGGCACAGGGTCAAACCCCACAATTTGTGCGGGATTATGTTCCACTGCCCTAAACATATAATAGCCATTGTTGCACCCTATATCGCCCACCACTTTACCGCTTAAATGCAAATGTGGCGCAAGCAGATTGTATTTAATCGCACTATTCCATTCGCTTTGAATTTCTAAAGTATTGAGGATAAAAGGACCTTTGCGCCACGGAATCAACGCTCTTGCGACCTCACACACAAGCGCAAAAGATTCTGCACTCAAATGCGGAATCTCAAGCCTAACAAAATCACCATAGAAAACTTTTGCCCCTTGAAGTTGGGATTGTGGAATCATCTTTAAACGCTCAAGTTGCGCAACAAGCGGTAAAATATTCTTGAATCCCAAAGTACGTTTGCGCTCTGCCCTTAGACATTCCAAATCTCTTTCTTGTGTCATTTAAGATTCTGCTTGTTTGTATTAAAATGCTTCTAGCGCGTCTTGTTCTTGCTGTTGCAAAGCCTTTTCTTTGTAGATGAGATTGTCTGGACATTTCTCACGATAATTTCCTTGCGCGTCATAATAATAGCTTTTTTCGTCCCAATAAGAAGTAGAGATTCCGCAAGCATTTTGATAACACCCGCCAAAAAGAATTGCTCCCAATGCCAAAATACCAAATTGTAAAATTCTTAAATTTTGCATAATGTTCCTAATACTAAAATCGTCAAAAAATGCAATTATACTCTTATAATTTTAAAAGTCTAACTTACACGATTTTAATGCGATTCCAAAGCGTTTTTAGAAATAAATAACTTATGTTAATATCCACTTTCATAAAGCATAAATTGGAATCTTGCGGCAATCATTTGCGCTCTTTGTAGAATCTGTGCTGCCACCTCATCACAAAAAACCTGCTTCAAACTCTCCTCAAACAATTCCAACCAAATCGTAAAAAATTCTCTTGGGAAAGGAGGCAAATCCAAATGCGCTTTTAAGGGTGCACCGCTGTAATCCCCGATATTTAAGAGCATTCCATACCAAAAATTTGCAATTTTGCGTTTATGCTTTTCCCACGATATATCGTCTGTACCGATTTTGTTATTAAAAATCTCGCCCACGCCGCTTTTATCCGCACGAATCTTTGCATAAAAAATATCCATTAATTGATTAATGCCTTCCACACAAATTTCATTATATTTTTCCATTTTTACTCCTTTAAAAATAAAATGCAAGTTTTGCCAAAATGACAATCAAGATTCCTAAAACCAATGCGATAGGGTGGATTACCTTCCGCAAAGGGCTTGGCTTTTTAAGCCCATAATAGAATCCAAGAGAAATGGCAATCATTAGTGCAATCCCAAATGCTAAAAGGGTTTTTATCATCAAAAATTGCTGTAAAGTCGTAGCAAAATAGCCCATTTCTCCTCCGACATATCGGCTTAACATTGCTAATCCTGTTACGATAAGTAACACAAAAACGAGGGGCATTCCTTTACTTCTCCTACCAATAATATTAAACATTTTGTCCGCAAATTCATCGCCCAAAATCTTACGAATTGGACTAAGCAACACCACATCACAAAAAATATAGCCCAAAAAGATAATGGCGCAAAATAAATGAACAATTAAAAATATTGGATATAAATTATTCATCATCAATTCCTTAAAATATTTTATTTGCATAATACTAACCAAGTTTTATGACAAAAAATTTGATAATCGTTAATTTTTTGTTAAAATATGTTCGTCTTCTAAACTTATTTTCTAGTTTTGTATTTTAACAAGGGAGGTTTTAATGCAAGATTTTTTCAAAATATTATTTTCTTTGGGTTATAAACGTTTTTACCATAAAGAAGAAATTTTGTTCTTTGAAGGTGAGATTCCAAAACAACTTTTTGTGCTGCTAAGTGGAAAAGTTAGGCTCTATAAAACCATAGAACAAAGCCCAAAAACTAGGAGCAGAAACGCAAAAAAAATAGCCAAAGAACAAATTTTGCACCAAATTTGTGCGCCAAATTTCATTGCTGAAATGCCAAGCTTCTTAAACCAACCCTTTCCAGCCAGTGCAGCTTGTGATGAGGAATGTGAGATTTTAGAAATCAGTCTTGCAACTTTTCAAAAACAATGTATGGGAAATCCAACTTTCTGTCGCGAATTAGTTGCTTCACTTTGCAATAAAATCAAAACACTAGAATCGCATATTGCTCAAAATTCCTTAGGATTAAAAGAACGATTAATGAATTTTTTGCAAGCAAACGAAACAGAGTTAGCGCATTTAACACAGCGACAAATTGCCCAAAAGCTGAACACAAGTGCCGAATCTCTTTCACGCGTTTTAAGAGAACTCAAAGCACAAGGAGCTTTAAGTACACAAAAGGGGAAAATTATTTTAAAAGCCTAAGTTTTGGGTTTTTATCGCTTTATCCAAATTCTAGCCCGACCCTGCGCGTTGCTAAACTTTCCAAAATTTCGGTAAAATTTCAAAGTTTATAGACTAAAAGGCGAGATATGGAAAAACTAGCAATATTCGGTGCTGGTGGGCACGGAGCAGTCATCGCAGAGATTTTAGAATCCCAAAATTTATCCTTTGAGATTCTCATTGATGACAATCCAAAAGACAAGATTCTTAGTGGAATCGCAGCCATTTCAAGAGCAGAATTTCTCAACCTAGCAAACGCTAAAGATTTTGGCATTCTCTTAGCGATTGGTGATAATTTGACGCGACAGAATCTTTATCACTTTTTTGTCAAACAAGGATTCTGTTTGCCTTTTGTTGCGCATCGTCGTGCTATAATCTCAAAATCAGCCAAAATTGCTAGCGGAAGTGTGATTATGCCAAACGCCGTTATCAACGCACGTGCTTCAATCGGAATGGGTGTGATAGTCAATAGTGGGAGCATTATAGAACACGATTGTAGAATCGGGGATTTCTCCCATATTGCACCTAGCGCGACACTTTGTGGAAATGTGCAAGTCGGGAATTGCACACATATTGGTGCGGGAAGTGTAGTCATAGAGGGGAAAAGTATCGGGCAACACTGCCTCATTGGTGCAGGAAGTGTAGTCATAGAATCTATCCCTTCACACCAAAAAGTCGTTGGCAATCCGGCAAAAAAGAATTTAAACTAAGGAAACACAATGGGATTTCGGATTTTTTTATCTCCTCCACAAATGAGCGGCAACGAACAACAATATGTCCAAGAAGCCTTTGAAAGCAACTATATCGCCCCGCTTGGCGCATTTGTCAATGCTTTAGAAACAGACATCAAATCCTATACCGCCTCTCCCAATGCCTTGGCACTTCACTCTGGCACAGCCGCGCTACATTTGGCACTGCGCGTTAGCGGAATCGGACAAGGCGATTTTGTGCTTGCAAGCAGTTTTACCTTTATTGGCTCTATTGATGCAATTCTTTATCAAGGCGCAATTCCAATCTTTATTGATAGCGACTTAGAATCGTGGAATCTAAATCCAAAACTGCTAATACGCGCCCTAGAATCTCTGCCCAAAAAGCCCAAAGCTCTGATTGTTACGCATCTATATGGGCAATGTGCAAAGATTGCGGAGATTGCGGAGATTTGCGCGCAGTATGGAATCTTGCTCCTTGAGGACGCCGCAGAATCACTCGGGGCATTTTATGGTGAAAAACACAGCGGGACTTTCGGCGAATTTGGTGTTTTGTCCTTTAATGGAAACAAAATCATCACGACAAGTGGTGGAGGAATGTTGCTTGGCAAAAATCAAGAAAAAATAGAAAAAGCACGCTATTATTCCACTCAAGCACGCGAAAACCTCCCATATTATGAGCACTTGGATTATGGCTACAATTACCGCTTAAGCAATATTTGCGCAGCCATTGGCGTGGGACAGCTAGAACAAATTGAAGCCAAAGTCGCCAAACGACGCGAAATTTTTAAATGGTATCAAGAAGCGCTACATAAGGAAGTAGAATCCCAAACCTTAGAATTTATGCCCGAGATTCCAAACTCAAGAGGCAATCGCTGGCTCACAACCTTGCGCTTTTTAAACCCCAAAGTCAATCCTCTTGCACTTGTGGAATCGCTTGCCAAAGTAGGCATAGAATCGCGTCCTTTGTGGAAACCTATGCACCTGCAACCGCTTTTTAGGGATTCCACCTCTTTTGTAGATGGCACAAGCCAAAAGCTTTTTGAAAGCGGAATCTGCTTGCCAAGTGGTGGCGCATTAGAAAAATGCACCATTGACGAGATTGTAAGCCTGATTCAAAAATTCCTAAAGAATTGCTAGTGCTACAATCTGTTTTATTCCGCCCAAGCAATGCCAAACGCATTATATTTTTTGTCTTTATAGACTTGCTTGTTTCTTATTTCACGCTTGTACTTTCTTATGATTTACGTTTTAGCTTTCAAGTGCCTTTAGAATTTAATCTCTCGGTTGTATTGGTTTTTTGTGTCCTGATTTCCTTAAAGATTCTGCTTTTAGCATTGTTTAAAATCTATCTTGTGCCGTGGCGATTCTTTGGACTATTGGAAGCTTTAAAAATCTTTTATGCGCATATCTTGGCTTATGGAATCTTTTGCGTCCTTGCGTTTTTTGGGGGAGTGTTTGGGAATTTTCCTTTAAGCATAATAGGGATTGACTTTGTAATTTCTAGTATTTTTATTGGGGCAATTAGAATCTCTAAGCGTATTTACTTGGAAAATTCGCCCAAAAACTCCCCTAAACCCGCCGTGATTTTTGGGGCAAACACACAAAGTGCGACATTGATTAAAGCCGCTTTGAATAGCGAGATTCCATTCTATCCCCTTGCAATCATTGAAGAAGATGAAAAAACATTTGGGAATTACATCTCCAATCTCAAAATCTATCCCAAATCAGCCTTAAAAGAACTCATACAAAAGCACAAAATCAAATCCGCAATCCTCACGCGCTCTTTTTCCAAACCTCCTTTAGAAGGAATCTTTAACGAGCTGACACAATTAGGAATTGATGAAATCAAGATTGCAAATTTGCTCAAAGACGATACAAAAAACCCAGCCGAACCTCTTAAAAATATTTCTATTGAAGATTTGCTTTCGCGTCCAAGCAAAGATTTAGACAAAGAAGTCATCGGTGCGTTTTTAAAAGACAAAAGAGTGCTTATCACAGGGGCTGGCGGGAGCATTGGAAGCGAAATCGTGCGCCAATGTGTAGAGTTTGGCGCGCAAAGAATCGTGCTAGTAGAACATAGCGAGTTTAATTTATATGCGATTTTAGAGGAACTTTATCAAAGCTGCTCCCGACAAAATAAAGATTCCAAAGCCTTGCTTCGCCCCTGCTTGCTAAGTATTTTAGAAAAAGACCGCTTTGGCGCGCTTATCAACGAAGAAAAGCCCGATATTATCGTGCATGCTGCGGCTTATAAACATGTGCCATTATGCGAATACAATCAAAAAAGCGCGATAGAAAACAATATCATCGGAAGCAAAAATGTGCTAGATAGTGCGATTGAAGCAGGAGTGCCAAAAGTCGTTGTTATCTCTACGGACAAGGCGGTGCGTCCAACCAATGTAATGGGTGCAACCAAACGCGTAGTAGAACTCTATGCACAAAATGTGGAATCTAAAAGCAGCGAAATTGTCGCCGTCCGATTCGGGAATGTACTAGGCAGTAGCGGCTCTGTCGTGCCAAAATTCAAAGCACAAATAGAATCGGGTGGTCCTATTACCGTTACACACCCAGAAATCACACGCTATTTTATGCTGATTCCTGAAGCTTGTCGGCTCGTATTGCAAGCTGGAGCAATCGCGCAAGGGGGAGAAATTTTTATTTTGGATATGGGAGAACCGGTTAAAATCGTAGATTTGGCTAAAAATATGCTACGACTTTATGGCAAAGAGAATGAAATCGCAATTGAGTTTAGCGGATTGCGTCCGGGCGAGAAGCTGTATGAGGAATTACTACTTGATGAAAGCGAGGGAAAAACAAAATATCCCTCCATACAAGTGGCGCGCCCGACAAAATACGATATTCACAAACTGAACGCGGATATTGCGGAACTTATGCGATGCAAGGATTCCAAAGAACACCTTGTCAAACTTAAAGAAATCGTAGCGGAATTTAACCATAACGCCTAACAGCCCTAAAGAGAATCTTATGAATCCTGACAAACAAAAAACACTAGCAATCGTTATCTCCTCCCTTAGAATGGGCGGGGCAGAACGCGTAGCAAGCCTTGTTGCAAACGAACTTGCAAGCGAATATAGAATCGTGCTTTTTGTATGGAATGACAAAGAAAGATTCTACCCGCTAAATCCTAATGTAGAAATCCGAATCCTTGCAACCAAAAAGCGCGGGGTGCTTGGCAATGTCTTGCGCGTTTTTAAGCTTTGGAGGGCATTTAAGAGCGAAAGGGTGGATTTAAGCATTAGCTTTATTCATCAAACCAACATTTTAAGCATTCTTGCTTCCAAAATGGCTAGAATTCCTTGTATTGCGACAGAACACAGCATTTTTAGCGCGCTAGATTCTAAATTTTGGTGTATTTTGCGCTACTTAACTTATCCTTTGGCAAGCTACATTACCACTCTGACACAACAAGACTTACAGCATTATTCTTTTGTCCCAAATGCCTATGTTTTGCCAAATCCTGTGGAAATAGATTGCAATCCTTGCGTCCCATCAATCCTAGAATCCTACCAACCTTACATCTTGAGTGCGGGGCGAATGATTGCCTCTAAAGGCTTTGACGAGTTGATAGAGGCTTTTAGAATCTTTAGCGCGGAGTTTCCGCAATATTTCTTGCTGCTTGCGGGAGACGGAATCCAAAGACAAGCATTAGAGGAGCAAACCAAAGGATTAAAATGCAAATTTCTAGGTAAGATAGAATCCCTCGCGCCTTACTATGCAAAGGCTGAATTTTTCGCCCTTGCAAGTCACAGGGAAGCCTTAAGCAATGTTTTGATTGAATCGCTTTTGTATGGAACGCCTGTGGTTAGCTATGATTGTCCTTATGGACCAAGGGAAATTATCACTTGCGATAGCACTACACATAATGGAATCTTAGTAGAAATGGATGAAAAAAGGGTGGAATCTCTTGCGGCTGCATTCGTTGAAATGGCGCAAAATAGGGAGGCTTATGCCAAGAATACTGCGTTGGCTTACGAACGCTTTTCCTCTAAAGTTGTGCTAAAAAAATGGCGGCAACTCATTCTTAACTGCCTGAACAAAACCTAATTAAAAATAAAGGCTCTTTTGAAATGGTTTTGGTAGATATATTGCATACTAAAATACTTTGAATTGCCTAGTGTGGTAATGTCTAATTCTGAAGTCGGCTGTATTTTGTTTTCTACCATAAAAATTTTATTTTCACAACCATTCAAAAAAATACCTGATAAAGCTACAAATATAATAAAAATTAAATTTTTCATCATTCAACTTCTCCGATAATGTTTATCAAAATTATAAAAAAGACTTGTAAATAAAAAATGGGGAAATTATTAAGATTTGATGAAGTTAAGATTGCGGATTATCCTTTTTAAAAAAGACAATTAAAGCCAAAAAACAGGAAATTTTTGTAATCTTTGTGCAAACTATAACTCCCAAAAAATACAAAGTCGGAATTATTCCACATTACATAGAAAAAAATCTTGAGAGCTTTCAAACACTACAAAAAAGGATTCCAAATAGCGTCCTACTTGATGTGCAAAAACCGGTTTTAGAAACCTTAAAGGCTATGGCAGAATGTGAAACTATCCTCTCTTCTGCAATGCACGGCTTGATTATCTCCGATGGGCTTGGGATTCCAAACCTTAGAATCAAGGCAAGCAAACGACTAGCAGAGGAAACGAATTGGAAATTTGAGGATTATTATAGTGTCTATGGAATCACACCTTATTCCTTTGATATTAGGCAAGGATTAGAGGAAATCCTGCGTTTTGCAGATTTTATGCCGCTTTTTATCAAGGAACATTAATAAGATTCCACAAGAAAAAATAAGCAGAATCCAACAAGATTTGATGGCAACCTTTCCCTATCAAGATTTTAGCTTAAAAAACACATATTATCGCTTACGATTGTTTTTAAATTAAGAGATTAAAGAATCATAAATAAGAAGTGGCGGAGCGGACGGGGCTCGAACCCGCGACCCCCTGCGTGACAGGCAGGTATTCTAACCAGCTGAACTACCGCTCCATTAATGGTGGTCGCTATAAGACTCGAACTTATGACATCCACCTTGTAAGGGTGGCGCTCTACCAACTGAGCTAAGCGACCATTAGGGGAACAAAATCAAATAAAAGTGGTGACTCCTAGGGGATTCGAACCCCTGTAGCCACCGTGAAAGGGTGGTATCCTAACCGTTAGATGAAGGAGCCACTTTTATTTACCACATTGTATAAAGAGTGGTGACCCGCGTTGGATTCGAACCAACGGCCCATTCCTTAAAAGGGAATTGCTCTACCAACTGAGCTAGCGGGTCAAACATTAAAAATTTAAGGAATTGGAATGATACAGATATTTTATATAAAAGTCAATAGTTTAATAAAAAAACCTTTAAAAACAATAAATAAGCATAAATAGTAGCTTGCGCTTGGATATAATTTCTATCCCCTTTAAAATGCAATCGCTCAATGATTTCCACGCCTTTTCTATCCTTTGCGCCGATAAATATTGTTCCGATAGGCTTGCTTGCACTTCCTCCGCTTGGTCCTGCGATTCCGCTTGTTGCAAGCGCAAAATCAGCCCCAGAAAGCTTCAATGCACCCTCTAACATCTCACGCACCACCGCTTCGCTCACTGCACCAAAGGATTCTAAATTTTCGCTTGAAACCTCCAGCCAAGATTCTTTGATAGCATTAGCATAACTAATCACACTCCCGTCAAACACATTGCTTGCTCCACTTTCTTTTGTCAAATGGTAAGCAATGAATCCCCCTGTGCAACTCTCCGCTATAGTAATTTTAAGATGATGTTGAGAAAGTAGAGCAATTACGCTTTGTGCGAGGTTGTGGCTAGGAAAAATTTTGTCCCCAAAAGAGAATTGAACAGCCTTGACAAACTCTTTTAAAGATTCGTCCTTCTTACTTGTTGCGCTTAGAATCTCTAAGCTAGAATCTGTGTTCAAAATCTCTAAATTGACTTTAAAATCCCTTGCGATTCCATCAAGAAGAATTTTCGCACTGATTGCGTCCAAACCTAAAAGATACAAAAATATCGTGCGATAAACTTCCCCACACTCGCCAAACTGCGATTGCAAAAAACATTGCAAATCCTCTTGCGATTCTGTCTGATTCTCAAATAAATTTTGCAAATCCAATAGCCAGATTCTGCGCATTTGATTTGCTACTTCACACTCTATTTTTAGTATTTTTTTGTCAGCGGTTTGAGGAATTTTTATATTGGATTCCTTGTGTGTCGCTTGGATAAACTCTAATAACCCATCAAAATATTGATTATCCACAACAATCAAAAGATTTTTTGCAGTTTGTAAGCTAAAATCTAAAGAGCCAAAAAGAGCGTTTTTGGAGCTTTTTTTCAAATCCAAAGAATCACAAAAAATGATTTGATGAATCTCGCCGAGCGTCTCTCTTGCAAATCTTTGTGCAAACTGATTTAAGGGGAGAAAATCACGATAATTTTTGCCAATACAAAATAAAATATTCAAAATCTTGCCTTGTCTCTTGTAATTTTAATACCTTAATGGTAAAATATTTTAACTATTTTAAAGCTTATTTTGGAGGTAAATATGGGAAAAGTTTTAGTCGTACGCCCAGAAGATGAAAAACCGGGTGAAGTCTATAATGGTAAAGGCAAATTGAATAAAAAATTTTATGAAAAAGAAATCGTAAAACTACAAATTGAGCTCATCAAATTGCAAAATTGGGTAAAAAAATACAACAAAAAAATCATTATTATTTTGGAAGGTCGTGATGCAGCAGGTAAAGGAGGCACGATTAAAGCATTAAGAGAGCATTTAAACCCGCGCGGTTGTCGTGTCGTTGCATTGCAAAAACCAAGCGATGTAGAACAAACACAATGGTATTTTCAAAGATACATTGATGAGTTACCAAACGGCGGAGAAATCGTGTTTTTTGACCGCAGTTGGTATAACCGCGCAGGGGTTGAAAGAGTAATGAATTTCTGCACCAACGAGCAATATAGAGAATTCATCATTCAAGTTTCACACTTGGAGCAAATGCTCATTGAAAGTGGATATATACTTTTCAAATTTTTCTTAGATGTTGGACGCGAGGAGCAAAAAAAGCGCATTGAAAGCCGCAAAGACGAGCCGCTTAAACGTTGGAAACTAAGCCCGATTGATGAGCTATCTTTGAATCTTTGGGACGAATATACCGAAACATTTGAAAAAATGTTTTCACGCACGCACACTCCTTTTGCTCCTTGGCTCATTGTGGATTCTAACGATAAAAAACGCGCGCGTATCAATCTTGCAAGAATCTTACTCTCTAAGTTAGACTATGAAGATAAAGATGTGGAGAATGTATGCTTGTTAGCCGACCCGGGCATTGTAACAACTTATTCTAGTGTGAGAGCATTCTCTCAAGACAATGAAACAATGAAGAAAAAGAAAGACAAAGAAAAAGATAAAGATAAAAAGAAAGATAAAAAATAGCAGTTTTTGCTCCCTTGCGAGCAACTCTTTAATGTAGCTTCGTAAGCAAGCAAAGTGAAATCTTTTTTGCTAAACAAGTTGCCTTATTGCGCCTTACTACTCCGCACAATAGGGCAGTTTTGCATATCGTGAATCTTTGCTAAAAAACCTATAAATTAAATTTTAAAACAACAAAAACTACTATCGTGCAAGGAAATCCTTAGATGTATCATATCGCCTTTAACGCACGATGAAAATTACATCAAATATGCAAGCGTCTTGATGACAAATATCATCAACAAGATAGACAAAAAACGCAAACTATGCGCAAGAGCCAATCCATTTTCATCTTCTAACCAACGCATTAAGCCCAAACTACACAAGAGAATCTTAAAACACTATCAAATACCCTAAGCACAATTTATCCTGTAAGTGAAAATGCTTTTAAAAATTTACCAACTTTTAAGGGCAATCATAGTGCCTATTGGCGTCTTTTAATTGCAGATTATTTGCCTAGCGAGATTCAAAAATGCCTTTATTTAGATGTGGATATGCTCGTGCTTTGTGATATTAGAGAAATCTTTGATATTCCTTGCGATTCTGCCCTTGCCGCGATTCCTGACCTTAGCAAACGCACAGGCAGAATCATTGAGCCAAAATGCTACAAATGGGGGGGGGGGGGGGGGGGGGGGG
>NZ_JAIEFA010000068.1:11994-31040 GCF_029067145.1 Helicobacter sp.
CCACACGCAGAATCATTTCTCCAAAATGCTACAAATCCCCCCCCCCCCGATAGCCTTGAACCACTATTTTAATTCTGGATTTTTGTATTTTAATTTACCCAAATTCGCCAACAATTCCAACAAAAATTCCCTGCCTCCAATATCTTAGAACAATCCCTTAAACTCTCCAAACAATATCAACTGCGATTCCACGACCAAGACATTTTAAACGCAATCATTCAAGATGGCTACCAACCGCTTTCTTTTGCCTATAATTTTATGGTGCGCGGCTTTGGGGATTCCTTAAGCTCCCCTTTGAATTACAAAGAATAGCAAAAGAAAGAGAAACGCAAGAACAAAAAATAAATGCGCCATAACGGAACGTTTCACAGCTCTCGCCTCAAACGATTTTGCAAAGCCCTCTTCCAAATTTCGCTTATGAGCTAAACAGAGTTACTACAAGGCTTGTTGGACTTAAACGAAAACCAAAATATCTCGTCCTACTTATTGGAATACTCCGCGCCAAAAAGCGACTTCGCAGGGCTTGCATAGACTATACTTAGTTTAGAAATCAGGAGATTCTATGTCCATTGTAAAGAGGCGCAACAAAATGCAATTATGGAGTTTTTGCCCAACCTAAATCCCAAGCTTGCAAAGCCGCTAAAGCAATTAATAATCCAAAATCTCGTCTTAAGATTCTATTTTGCAAAATAATAGACGCCTCAAATCGCGTTGCAATTCTCGCAAGAGCAGAAAACTAGCCACTGCGTCCTTGCAAGAGCGGGATAGAATCCACTTAGGATTCTTTTCTTAAGGTTTCTTAATCAAATACCTTATCGTAGCTCCTAGTTGCTCCACCCCTAGCACTTCATAGCCGTGATTTTTCGCATCAATGGGAATATTATTAATGCTTTGTGGGCAATCACTGAGTACCTCTAAAATCTCTCCACTTTTAAGCTCGGGTAAAACCTCCAAAGTTCTTACCGCAGGATAAGGGCAAGGCTCACCTTGCAAGTCTAATCTAAAATTTGGGATAATTTCTTTTAAGTTTTGCATACTTTCCTCCTTTATGCGCGTTCAAATCGTTTATTTTTTGCAAAATATCGCCTCTCAAGAAACAACACAAAGGCAAGGAATGCAAAAAGCAGCACATAGCTTACTACCAATCCGCCATAATTGCCAAAGGATTCTAAAAGATTGATTCTAGGGAAACTTGTCGCAAGAGGTTCGGCATAATAATCCCAAGTTGCTGCTAGAAGCGTAGAGCCAATGACATTACCAACACCCACAATCCAATAATGCACCTGCCCCTCAACTGCGCGATACATCCAGCCACATTCACACCCTCCTGCAATCACGATACCAAAGCCAAAGAGCAAGCCGCCAATCACTGCATTTGGCGCAGCCCACATAATTTTAGGCGGAAGCCCAAGCATAATGTAGCTAAACACGCCAATGGTGGAGACCATCATTCCCACAATCACCGCTCTTGCCATATATCCGCGTCCTGTGATGAATAAATCCCTAAAAGCAGAAGTGAAGCAAATTTGTGCGCGTGAAATCGTGAATCCAAACCCCACACCAAATACAACCGCGATAGCTAAAATTGGAATCTTTTTACCCTCCGGAATGTTGCCTTGCGTCATTAAATAAGCCACCCAAACGCTGATTCCAACTAATACCAAAATACCAAGCGTAAAAAACATTTTTGCCCGACTTTGATTTTCTTTGCTAGTTCCAATGTCTTTTTGTGCGCTGACTTTCTCTAGCTTTGTGTGGGAGCGAAAGAGTGGAAGTAAAACAACCTTTGTACCTAGCCAAACGCCCACAAGCGTCATAATCGTAAAAAACCACGCGTGCAAACTAAATTGTGGAATCCCTGTAAAGAAGCTTGCCAAATTACAACCCATACCAATTCTCGCTCCAAATCCAGCGATAATCCCTCCGATGAGTGCTTGAGCGATTCTAATATTGCTTTGTGGCAGACGAAACTTGACATTATTTGCCATTGCCGCAGCGGCAAATGCCCCTGCAAACATTCCAATAATCATCACGCCATCTACCCTATCTAGCGGAGTCCCTTGCAAACCTAGAATCTTAAAATAACCCCAAGTGCTTGTATCCACACCCAAAAGATTCATAATATGTCCGCCCCAACGCGTAAATTCACCTGTAACAGCCCAATAAGTCCCAGTCAAACCAAAATAATAAGCAGCCATTACACCAAGCGCGATAATCGCGGGCATAGGCGACCAAAATTTGACTAGGAATCTTTGCTTATACTCTTGAAACATTTTGATTCCTTAAACAATAAAAGTAATAAATTAACAGATATTTAGACATATTCAAGAAGAAAGAATGAGAAGTCATCATCTGTGCGCTTTAACCCGAAAGCATAAATAGAATAATAACATAATTTTATGGGCTAAGGGATTCTGTATTTTTAAGTTTTTATTATAGATTGTAGAATCTCACAAAGTTAGCAAGTGTGGTATCCTCGATGCGATTCGAACGCATGACCTCACGATTAGGAATCGTGTGCTCTATCCTACTGAGCTACGGGGACAACAGCAAAGTAGTTTAGGAGAATTGCCCAACAAAGAGCGTTGGGCGAAAGGGAGTTATTTTTTGCCTTTTTTGCTAGCGGCTACTGCATCTTTAAGACCTTTTCCAGCCTTAAATTTAGGAACAAATTTATCACTTGTTTTGTATTTTTTATTTGTTCCAGGAACAACACCCTCTTTCCCTTTTTGAAGCACAGTTTCAAATTTACCAAAACCTACAAGCTCAATACTTTCTTTTTTAGAAAGTGCTTTGCTTACCGCCGCTGTAAAAGTGCTGATTGCTTTTTCAGCCTCTTTTTTTGTCTCATACTCTCCGACTTCTTTTACTAAGTCAACAAATTCTGATTTGTTCATTTTGGAAACCTCCATAAAAAGTTTAAAAACGCATTATTGTAGCATAAATTTGCAATTTTCAAGACTTTTGTTAGAAAAAAAATAAATTTATTCTCAAAAAATAAAGCAAAATTTATATTTTTGGGGCAAAATATCCAAAATTTCAACATTAAACTTTATCCCTTCCTTTAAGAATATATAAGGAAGTTTTAAATAATATTAAAAAATTTCAAAATTTTAGAATTGCTTTTTCAAGGAGAATCAATGGCTTTAAAGGTTGCGGTTAATGGAACAGGTAGAATCGGTTTATGTGTATGCAAAATCTTAAGCGAACGCAAAGATTTAGAACTCGTTGCACTCAATACAACAATGCCGATTGATACGCTTATTCATTTGCTAAAATACGATTCTGTGCAAAAAAACAGCGAAGTGAAAAAACTAAGCGAAAATAGCATTGCAATTGGCAAGCAAAAAAATATTCAAATCATCAGCACGCGGGACATTAAAGAGCTAAACTTCGGGAAGTTTGGCGCAAAACTTGTGATAGAATGCACCGGTGCTTTTAATGACCTCAACAAAGCAAGCGCACACCTCTATGGCGGCATTGAACGCGTGGTGATTTCTGCTCCTGCCACAGACGCACCAACTTTTGTTTATGGCGTCAATCACACGAGCTATCAAGGAGAATCTGTAATTTCAAACGCAAGTTGCACTACAAACGCTCTTGCACCGATTGCAAAAGTCTTGCACGATAATTTTACGATTCTTAATGGGTTGATGACAACAATTCATAGTTATACAAACGACCAAAATCTTTTGGATTCCAAACACAAAGACTTGCGACGCGCGCGTGCAGCGGCTTTAAATATGATTCCAACTTCTACGGGTGCTGCCAAAGCCATAGGGCTTGTAATGCCCGAGCTCAAAGGCAAACTTAACGGCTTTTCTATTCGCGTACCAACTCCTGATGTAAGTCTCGTAGATTTGACTTGTGTTACCAAAACTCCTGTAAGCAAAGAATCCATCAATGCTGCCTTTGAAAATGCTGCACAAGGAGCGTTCAAAAATCTTATTTTGGTGGATAATGAGAAACGCGTTTCGGGAGATTTTATCGGAAGCACTTATAGTAGCATTTTTGTTCCAGACTGCACGGTGGTTGTAGGAGAAAATCAGCTCAAAGTTGTCGCTTGGTATGACAATGAATGGGGTTATTCCACACGATTGGTAGATATGGCAAGTTTCGTTGGTTCTAGCCTTTAGGTAGTTTTATGCTCACACTCACAAACACTTATGCGCGTTTTTTGCAAAAAAACCCCAACTTTTTTGCAAAAGAAAATTTGGATTTATTTTTCCAAAAAGTTCTAGTAGAGCGCAATAGTCAGCTTAGTGGATATTATGATTTGCCTTTTGCAAAAAACGAAGCAATTTTTGATTATCTCAAACGCAACAAAACCTTTTTGGATTCTATTTCTAATGTCATCATCGTTGGTATCGGCGGTAGTTCTCTCGGCACAAAGGCGATTGACGCACTTTTATCTCACCAAAGCCACCGCAAAAAAATCAAATTGCGATTCTTAGAACACACCGACCCGATTATTATTAGAAAAGACTTGCAACGCGTCAAATATGAAGACACACTTTTCATCGTGATTTCAAAATCTGGGCTTACTATTGAAACGACTTCGCTTTTAAAATACATTTTGGCGCGATTTTCCCTCCTCAAAAAAGAGCGCAAAAAGCATTTACTTACCATTACAGATGAAAATTCCCCGCTTTTTAAGTGGAGTAAAAGCGAAGAGATAGAATCCGTAACGATTAAGCCAAATATTGGCGGGAGATTCTCTGTATTAAGTGCAGTAGGATTATTGCCTCTTGCGATTTTGGGCTATGATATTGCGGCAATTTTAAAAGGCGCAAGCATTGTAAGCCGCAGATTCTTTGAAGAGCGCAAAGACAATGTGTTAAAAAAGGCATTATTTTTAGCAAGAAACGAAAGCAACTATCCTATTAATATCTTGTTTTCTTATTCTAGTGTTTTTCGTCATTTTAATGCTTGGTATGTGCAATTATGGGGAGAATCCTTAGGCAAACTAGATATGTATGAACAAAGACGCGGTTTGACGCCTATTGCGCTCATTGGAAGCATTGACCAACATTCTTTTTTGCAGCTCATTATGCAAGGACCAGCGAACAAAACCGTAACTTTCCTAAGCGTTAAGAATCTTTCACAAAAACCTCTTTATATTCCAAATATCAGCTTACAAGGCTTAGAATCTACGGATTTTGTTAATCAAACTTCTTTCAATCAACTTTTGAAACTACAATGTATTTCTACCAAAGAAAGCATTATTTCTCAAAATGTTCCTGTGGATTCTATCTTGATTGATTCTCTAAACGAACAAAGCGTGGGCGCGCTTGTATTGTATTACGAATTGCTAACTTCTTGTGTAGGGATTTTGCTACAAATTGATACATACAATCAACCTGGTGTAGAGTTTGGCAAAAAGATATTAAGGGAAAAATTTACACACTCCTAAAAAATTTTTCATTTTTTTACCAAGTTTATACACTCCTTATTATAAAAAATCTTAAAATAGATAAAATCTTAAAATTACAAAGGGTTCGTATGGGTTTCATTCAAATAATCAAAGAAAAGGCAAGGGCAAATCTTCAAACGATTGTTTTGCCAGAAACAAGCGATTTGCGCACATTACAAGCTGCACATAGCGCATTGCAAGAAAAAATCGCAAAGATTATCTTAATCGGAGAGGAAGCAGAAATCAAGCAACGCGCAAAAGAGCATAATCTGCAACTAGACGAGGCAGAATTTATCAATCCTGCAAGCTGTGATATGTTGGAATCTTATGTAGAATTGTTTGTCAAGCTTCGTGCGCACAAAGGCTTAAGCGAGAAGTCCGCGCGCGCGCTCCTGCTTGAAAATCCTCTTTATTTTGGTGTCGCACTTGTAAAATCCAAAAAGGCAAATGGTATGGTTGCAGGTGCGATTAACTCCACTGCAGATGTGCTTCGCGCTTCCTTGCAGATTTTAGGGACAAAAAAAGATTCCAAATTGGTTTCTGCATTTTTCTTGATGATTGTTCCTCAATGCGATTATGGCGAAAATGGAATCTTTATCTTTGCCGATAGCGGTTTGGTGCAGAATCCCAATGCGCAAGAGCTCGCCTCTATTGCCATAGATTCTGCAAAGAGCTTTGAAGCACTCGTAGGGAAAAAAGCTGTGGTTGCTATGCTTTCGCATTCTACTAAAGGAAGTGCGAAACACCCCGATGTAGAGAAAGTCATAGAAGCCACGCGCATTGCCAAAGCAGAAGCACCAGAAATTGCTTTAGATGGGGAATTTCAGCTTGACGCGGCAATCGTCCCAAGCGTGGGCAAATCCAAAGCCCCCGATAGTCCTATTGCAGGAAACGCCAATGTGCTTGTTTTCCCTGATTTAGACGCGGGCAATATTGGCTATAAATTAGTGCAAAGATTGGCAAAGGCGGAAGCTTATGGACCAATCACACAAGGAATCGGCGGTGCAGTCAATGACCTTTCACGCGGTTGCAGCAGTGAAGATATTGTCGGTGTGATTGCAATTACAGCCCTCCAAGCCCAACAAAACAAGGAGTAAATATGGATATTCTAGTTATTAATTGCGGGAGCTCCTCGCTTAAATACCAACTCATCAATACCAACACAGAAGAGGTTTTAGCCTCTGGATTGTGCGATAGAATCGGAATCGCAAATGGACAATTTAGCTATAAACCCAAAGGTGGAGATAAAATTACAAAAAATGTGGATATGTCAGACCACGAAGTCGCTATTAAACTTGTGCTTGAAGCTCTAATAGACCCAAAAGATGGCATTATCAAATCCCTAAACGAAATCAAAGCCACAGGACACAGAATCGTGCATGGAGGCGAGCATTTTACCCATTCTGCACTCGTGAATGATGAGGTCATTGCACACATTGAGGAATGCTCTGATTTAGCTCCTTTGCACAATCCTGCGCATTTGCTAGGAATCCGAGCCTGTAAGCATTTAATGCCCAACACTCCAATGGTTGCCGTCTTTGACACCGCATTTCACCAAAGTATGCCGCCACACGCTTATATTTATGGTTTGCCTTATGAATATTATGAAAAATACAAAATTCGTCGCTACGGATTCCACGGCACAAGCCATAGCTATGTTTCTAAACGCACAGCGAAATTTTTGGGGATTCCATTAGAAAATTCTCGGATTATCACCTGTCATTTGGGCAATGGCTCTAGCATTTGCGCAATCAAAAATGGCAAAAGCATAGATACAAGTATGGGTTTAACTCCGCTTGAGGGCTTGGTTATGGGCACAAGAAGCGGGGATTTAGACCCTGCGATTATTGATTACATCGCCCAAAAAGAAAATCTAAGCACAAAAGAAGTGCTAAATATCCTCAACAAAAAATCAGGCGTGCTTGGAATCTCTGGGATTTCTAGCGACTTTAGAGATTTACTTGCAGCCGACGAAGAAGGCAACTTAAAAGCGCGTTTTGCTAGGGAAGTTTTTGCCTATCGTGTGGCAAAATATATCGGTGCTTACACTGCGGCACTTGTAGGGGTTGATGCAATTGCGTTTTGCGCAGGTGTGGGAGAAAATGCGAAGTTCATTCGCGGGAAAATTGTTTCGCATTTACACTTTTTAGGAATCAATCTTGACGAATCTGCCAACCTTGAAACCGTGGGCAAAGAGGGCATTATTTCTACTCCCGATTCTAAAGTCAAAGTTTGCGTGATTCCGACCAATGAAGAATTGATGATTGCGAGAGATACACGCGAGATTGTTTTAAAAGCTCAAGAGCATTAATTTTCTATTGCGAGATTCCACAAGGAATCGTGGCAGTCTATATGCTGGGATTTGTCATTGCGAGACTTGATTTATCAAGTCGTGGCGTGCATTTGCGCTAGCAAATTCACCCGCTTTAGTGCAAATCCACAATAACACACTTCTTTAAAAGATTCCATTGCAAAGATTACTTTATGCAAATAATAAAACCGCAATGGTATTAGCAGAGAACTCTCGTCATTCTTTCAAAAATCCATATTCATAGACTTTGGGTTCTATTCTTTTTGCTAAACCTTTAAGTGTAGCATTGAGAGTGCCTATCAAATCTTTATAATAAGAATCTTGCGCCTTTTGAGGTAGATTCATCTTGCCCTTGTCACTAAAGCCTTGAAAATATGCTTTAATGTCATAAAGAGAGGCGTTGGGGTTATAAGGATTTGCAGAATCCTTAAATTCTTGGGAGTGATAGTATTTCCACAAGTTTAATCCTGCGTCAAAAACCGCTTGGGATTCCGCGCTAAACTCTAACTTTTTTGTGGGGATAAAGCAAGTTTGCTCCAAGTCCTCATTGCTAAAAAGCGTGTTGTTGGATTCTGTGGTTTTGGAATCTAGCTTGATTTTACCCTGTAAAAATAAATGCATAAAGTGGCTTTCAAAGGCTTCCTTCGCCCCTACTTGTGATTCGCTAAAGGGGATAAAGTGATTTACGCCCTCCTTGCTTGTGATTCTATTTTTTTCATAAAAAAGCATAAAAGCAAGGCAATCGTTTTGAAATGTGGAATCTTTTTGCCATTCCTCATTAGGATAAAGAAATTGGTCGTTGTGATTTATCCAAGTGTGCGGGATACAATGACGCACAGAGAAATAGAGGGCAAAGGGAATGAGATTGCTTTGGGTAAAATTTAGGCAATATCTTGCTAAAGGACGAGAAAGAATGCAAACTTTTTGTTGATTTTGAAAATCACTAGGATAGTTTGACATCATTCCAAGACTTTGCTCTTGCGTATTTTTAAAACAAACCCACCACTGATTTAGTGATTTATGTTTATCTAATAGAGTATAAAATCTCTTTTTCCCTATAAATTCTCCATTTCTTTCAAACACATCAAGTTCTATGGTTTTCATTTGTCTTTTAATCTCTCAAACACCGCTTTATTTTCTGGCTTCTTTAAGTCTTGTAGCATAGATTCACGCAAATACTGAAAATCATCGGCTTTTTCTATGCTTAATCTTGCTTCTGCCTTTTTTGCTTACTTTTTTAATCTTAAGTTCTGGTCTAAATGCTTTTAGGCACTTAATCACTCGCAAAGTTGCAGAATCTACATTCTTAAGCGTTAAAGTCATTTTTACTCCTTTTGTTTTGTGTCATTATAGCCTATTTCTTTGTTGTTTTCGTCCAAATCCCACACCAAAAAGCCGATGGGAAATTGCCCTTTGACATTATCAAAAGTATCGGCGGGGCATAGAAAACCTGCAAGAAATTTTGCCTTAAAAGTCTCACGAAACTTCACAAAATTGCTTGAATTAAGATATTTGAGTGTAGAGAAACTTGCAAGCTTGCAGTGTGGAATCTCCTTATAAATTCTTATAAAAAATTGCGCAAAAAGTTCGTTACTTGCTTTGCCCAAAGTTTCTTTATACTTTTCATAGGTGGCATTACCCAAGCTTACACCACTTTTGTTTTTGCCTGTCCCTGCTGGTGTCGTGCCTGAAGTCGCCTCCGCATAGGGGGGATTGATAAAAATGATGAGTTTTTTGCGCTTTGCTTCGTCTTTTAGAATCTTTTGCAAGGTTTTGGGCAATTTAGATTCTTGGCAGTCTTTACAAGCAGAATCTAACTTGTCTTTATGCTTCTCACAAGGCTTATCAAGCAAATTGTCATTCAAAAAGTCAAATTGGAAAATATGATTTTGTAAAAGCGACAAGTGTTTATTCTCTGCTAACTCTTGCATAATTTTCACATCTGCCTTATCTAGTGTGGAGGCATAGAGGTTTTGCGATTCAGTGAGATTTGCTAGGAGATTCCCTGTCCCTGCTGCACAATCCCATACATAATATTCGCTCTGCCAATCCTCGCCTAAGGCTTTTTCTAGGTAACTTTGTGCCTTTTGCACCCAAATTTGCGGGGTGAAAAACGCTCCTTTGCGCTCTCGTATGTCGCTAGGCACAAGCAAATCACGCCTATCTATAATGTAATCCCAATATTCTTGTCTTGGCGGACGCTCATAGAGATTCCAAAACTCTGTATGGGCTTTTTGATTATCCTTAAAACTTGCGGAATCCTTTTGCTCCGAACCCATAAAAGTTATCGTCTTGTTAAACTCATAATGTGTGCTTTTCAGCACGACAAAAAGCTTATCTAGCAAACTTTGATTCTCGCTGCTTAGCAAATCCGCTAGATAAAAATCCGCGTCCAAGATTCCAGAATCTTTAGCGCGATTCCAATCAATGCTAATGGAGTCTTTCACCTTTAGCAGCCATTTTTGATAGATAAGATTAAAGTTGTTTTTGGTAATTTGGACTTTATGCAGATACGAATTATCTAATGTGAAGTTTTCTTTGATAAACTCGCGCAACTCTTTAGAATCTGCCTTGAAATCAAACTGCAATTTTTTGGACTCCAAAAGCTCTTTGCTTGTTGCGTAGAGTTGCTTAAACTCTTTAGAATCGTGGTTGCTAGGCGTAACATTCCAATTAAAATCATTTTGGGCAAAAACACTCATTATTGCGTGATAAGGGATAAAAGCAATTTTCTCTGCGTCCAATGCACCCAAGAATAATGGTGGAAGCTCATTTTCAAAAGTGTATTCCTTACCAATAGTTAAGATAAGCTGCACAAAGGATTCTATAATATCGTTTTTGTTGCCCTTTTTCGCCTCTGCCCAAAGAAAATGAATAGAGGAGAAAAGGTTATCACTTTTATAAGATATACAAAAATCTATTTTGCCTAGAATCTGTGTGCTATTAAATCCTTTGAAAAAGTCTTGTGCGACTTTATTTTTCAGCTCTTCTTCTAAAATATTTAGGGGATACATTTTCTCTCTTTTATGCTTTTTTGTGTTTTTAAAATTATATTCTTAAAAACCTTTGTGAAAACCTACTCCATTTGAAAACTTCTAAAAAAATTATTTTGAAATTTTTATGTGTTTTTAGCTACAATTGAAGTTTTAATTTTTAGGAGAAAAAATGGCTTTGGACGAAAACAAACAAAAAGCGATTGAACTTGCCATTAAGCAAATCGATAAAGCCTTTGGAAAGGGCGCGCTAATCAGACTTGGCGATAAACCTGTAGAAAAGATTGATGCCATTAGCACAGGTTCTTTGGGGCTTGACATTGCACTTGGAATCGGTGGAGTGCCAAAGGGGCGAATCATTGAAGTTTATGGACCCGAGAGTTCAGGAAAAACGACTTTGGCATTACAAATTGTCGCGGAATGCCAAAAAAAAGGTGGAATCTGTGCGTTTATTGACGCAGAACACGCGCTAGATGTTACTTATGCCAAGCGACTAGGCGTAGATGTAGAAAACCTGCTCGTTTCTCAACCAGATTTTGGCGAACAAGCCTTAGAAATCCTAGAAACACTCACAAGAAGCGGTGGCGTGGATTTAATCGTGATTGACTCTGTCGCGGCTCTCACGCCTAAAAGCGAGATTGATGGCGATATGGGAGACCAACATGTAGGCTTACAGGCGCGTTTAATGAGTCAAGCATTACGAAAAGTAACAGGTGTGATTCACAAAATGAACACCACAGTGATTTTTATCAACCAAATTCGTATGAAAATCGGAATGATGGGTTATGGCAGCCCAGAGACTACGACCGGCGGAAATGCGCTTAAATTCTATGCGAGCGTGCGCATTGATGTGCGCAGAATCGCAACCTTAAAACAAGGCGAACAAAATATCGGCAATCGCGTAAAAGCAAAAGTAGTCAAAAACAAAGTTGCGCCACCCTTTAGAGGAGCAGAATTTGATATTATGTTTGGCGAGGGGATTAGCAAAGAGGGCGAACTCATTGACTATGGCGTAAAACTAGACATTGTAGATAAAAGTGGCGCGTGGTTGAGCTATCAAGACAAGAAACTTGGACAAGGCAAGGAAAATGCAAAGGCTTTCTTGAAAGAAAATCCAGAAATTGCACAAGAAATCGGAGAAAAAATCAAAGCTTCTATTTCTATTTCTGATGACTTATCTAGTGATGATACAAATGAAGTGGATTAAGGAAAAACAATGAAACAATGGATATTTAAAATAAGCAGTGTTGCGATTCTTTTGAGTGCGCTTGGAAGTATTACTCTAGCGCAAGAAACACAAGATAAATCTTGTTGCACAATTGCAGGCGCAGGTGGCTTTACTCTAAGCGAAGAGGATAAGGCGTCTTTGCAAGAAAATCAAGAATCCCAAACTTCCCAACCAACAAATGACCAACCAAAAAAGGAGAAAGAATGATTTACATTGATGAAGTGAGTGCGCAAGAAGTATTAGATAGCAGGGGAAATCCTACAATCAAAGCAACCATTCTCTTAAGCGATGGCACAGCCGCAAGTGCAATCGTCCCAAGTGGCGCAAGCACAGGCAAAAGAGAAGCTTTGGAATTGCGCGATAAAGACGAGCGATTTTTGGGCAAAGGCGTATTAAAGGCTTGTGAAAATGTCAATACTACAATTTGTGATTCTATCACGGGTTTAAGCCCTTTTGACCAAAGTGCGATAGATAATCTTTTGATAGAACTTGATGGCACAGAAAACTTTTCCAATCTAGGTGCAAATGCAACTTTGGGCGTTTCTATGGCAGTAGCACGCGCTGCGGCAAAAAGCCTAAATCTCCCGCTTTATCGCTATTTGGGTGGAGCAAACGCACTGACTTTGCCCGTGCCAATGCTGAATATCATCAATGGAGGAAGCCACGCGGACAATACGGTGGATTTTCAAGAATATATGATTATGCCTGTGGGCTTTGAATGCTTCAGTGAGGCATTACGCGCAAGTGCTGAAATCTATCAACATCTCAAAAAACTGCTCAAAGACTCTAAACACATTACAAGTATCGGTGATGAGGGAGGATTCGCCCCTAACCTCAAAACCAACGAAGAGCCAATTCAAGTGATTTTGGAAGCTGTGAAAAAAGCGGGCTACAAAGAGGGAGAGCAAATCGCGATTGCATTAGATGTGGCAAGCAGTGAATTTGTCAATGATGAGGGTATTTATTGCCTCAAAGGCGAGGGCAAAAACTTAAGCAGCGAGGAGCTGATTGAATATTATGAAAAGTTAATCGCAAAATATCCTATTGTCTCTATTGAAGACGGCTTGAGCGAGGACGATTGGGAGGGTTGGAGCAAACTTACACAAAAGCTCGGCAACAAAGTGCAGCTTGTGGGTGATGATTTGTTTGTAACAAATGCTAAAATCCTAGAAGAAGGAATCGCGAAGAATATCGCAAATGCTGTGCTTATCAAGCCTAATCAAATCGGAACAATCAGTCAAACAATGCAAACAATCCGCCTAGCACAACGCAATCATTATCGTTGCATTATGAGCCACCGCAGCGGAGAGAGCGAGGATAGCTTCATTGCAGATTTTGCTGTGGCATTAAATACTGGTGAAATCAAAACAGGCTCTACTGCTAGAAGTGAGCGTATGGCAAAGTATAATCGCTTGCTAGCGATTGAAAATGAATTGGCGTTTCCTGTTTATTTGGGTAAAAAACTTTTTAACAAATAATGGAATCTCCTGCATTTCAAAAGGGTGGATTCTACAAACTTCTACCCTTTTTAAGCCTCGTTTTATTGATTTGTTTATTGGGAGTTTATTTTGGCAATTTGCTCTTTGGCACAAACTCTTTAAGCGTGCTTTTGGATATTAAAGACAAGGAATCCCAAATACGCAAGGAAGTCAAACGGCTAATGCACGAGAATGCAAATCTACAAAAAGAACTTTTTGAATTGAAAGGACTTGAACCGCAATGAAACACCTAAAATTAATTTGCAGCACAATGATGATAATCTCCATAAATGGATTACTTGCGCAAGAGAAAGCAGAAGCTTTGCCAGAGATTCCAACTCTTAACATTGATACGCAAAAAAATCCAACACCCCCTAGCGACACACAAGAGCAGCCCAAAAACAATGCACAAACAGAAATGCCAGAATCCAATGCTCCAACTCTAGTAGAAAATAATAATGAAACCAATGCAACCAAAAAAGGGCGCGACCCCTTTACGCCTGTGATTACTCCAAAAGAAAGTGGGCAAATTACCAACGCTCCACAGCTTGATTTATTCACCAAAACAGAGTTGATTTTGCCCTCTACTGCTAGAAAAATCAAAAAAATTACTTTAGAATATCAGAATCTTAATGGTTCTATTACGAGCATTGAACAGAATCTTGAAGGAGATATTGATTGGCATTTTCCTTTGATTTTAAGCCAAGAAGTGCAGCCACAATCTCCCAAAACCTTAGAGAAACAAGACTTCACTTTGGGCAATCTATTTGATTTTAACATCGCAAAGCAAAAGATTCAATTCAAAACTTCTCTTCGTATGCTTCGTGATTTCACCCTTGCTTCGCCTACGCGTTTGGTATTGGATTTCAAAGCACCCAATAAAACCTCGCTTCAAGAGACTTTTGATTCACAAATTCCCTCTATTCCAAAGATTTCTTTGAGCACACATTTGGATTTTTATCGCATTACATTCAATCTTGATGGGCAATACAAATACAAAATCACTCAAAATTCGTCTGGAAATTACGAGATTGAACTCTACTAATTGTGTTCTTATCGGCTTTATGGGCAGTGGTAAAAGCACGATTGCCAAAGCCCTGCACCAAGCCAACCACGCATTGGTTTTGGATAGCGATTCCATTATTGAAAGCAATGAGGGCTTAAGCATAAAAGAGATCTTTTCACTCTATGGTGAAAAATATTTTAGAGATTTAGAATGTAAATTTTGCCAATTCATTGCACACAATGTCCAAAACGCTATTATCTCCACAGGCGGAGGAATGCCCTTGTTTTGCGATGTTCAATCAATGGGAAAGGTTTTTTTCTTGCATTTAGAATTTGAAAGAATTTTAAGTCGCTTAAATGCGGAGGAGAGAACGAAACGCCCCTTGTTTCAAAATTACGATTCTGCTTTAGAGCTTTATAATGCGCGCCTAAAGCATTACCAATCTTGCGCACACTATGTGATTAATGCAGACCAAAGCATTCAGGCGATTACACAAGAAATTTTAGACAAACTATGAATAAGATTTTGATTAGAATCCCAAATTGGCTAGGAGACGCTGTAATGGCAACTTTTGCATTGGAGATTCTATTTTCGCGCTTTCCTTACGCACATTTTTATTTAGTTGGAAGTGCCACAAGCATTGCAATTTTTGCACATTATCCCCGCGTAAGTATATTAGAAGACAAAAGCAAAAAGGCAAAGTTTAGAATCCTAAGCCTCTACCGCCTTGCAAAATCCATTCCTCCTTGCGATTTAGGATTCACCTTTCAAAACAACTTCCTCTCCGCCCTTTTACTTTACTTCAATGGTGCAAAATTTCGTGCGGGATTTGCAAAAGAAATGCGAAGTTTTTTGCTCACATTCCACCCCAAAAAACCCAAAGGTATTCACGAAGCCTTGCGTTTTGCGCGTCTTGTAGAAGCTGCCTTGCACTCCCAAAGATTCCAAACCCAAAATCAAAACTTGGAATCTTTGGAGATTCCGCCCAAACTCTACCTCAAAAAGCCTAATCTACAAATTACTTTGCCGAAGCATTTTAAAGATTCCAAAATTGCAGGAATTAACGCAGGAGCAGCCTTTGGAGCAGCAAAAAGATGGGAGGAATCCTATTTTGCGCAAGTGATTTGGTTTTTGCTAAGTCAAGATTACAAAATCATTCTTTTTGGCGTGCAAAGCGAAAATGCGATAAACGACAAAATCCTAGAGCATTTGCGCGCAATTCCACATTTCACGGAATCTGCTCTCCAAAACATTCTCAATCTAAGCGGAAAAACTACGATTGAAAGCCTCATAGCATATTTTCTCAAGATTGATTTTTTGCTTACCAATGACAGCGGTCCTATGCACATTGCAAGCGCATTGGAGATTCCCACTCTCGCCCTTTTTGGACCTACAAACACAAAGGAAACTTGTCCCTTTAACGCCAAAAATTCACATATTCTCTCCCTTGAAACATTCCACCAAAAACTTCCTTGTATGCCCTGTATGCAACGCACCTGCCCTATTCCCAAAGATTCCACAGATTACCACGCTTGTATGCGGAATCTTACGCCAAATCTTGTCATCAACAAGATTCAATCCCTTATAAGCGAAATTGAAATACAATCCACCCAAAAATTAGCAAGCGAGCAACAATGAGAACTTTAAACTTAGGACATTCTCCCGATGCAGACGATTTGTTTATGTATTATGCGATTGCCTTTGGTTGGGTTAGCAATCCTGAAATTTCTTTCCAATCCTGTGCGCTAGACATTGAAACATTAAACATCAAAGCCTTAAAGGGCGAGCTAGATATTTCTGCAATTTCCTTTGGCATTTATCCTCTTGTGGCACAGGAACAATGCCTGCTAAGAACGGGGGTTAGCTTTGGCGAAGGTTATGGACCTAAGCTCATTAAACTAAAAGGCAAGAATCTTAAAAAAAACTTCAAAGTTGCTTTAAGCGGTGCGCACACGACAAATGCTATGCTGTTTAAAATTGCTTATCCGCAAGCAAGAATCGTTTATAAAAATTTCCTTGAAATTGAAAATGCAGTATTAAGCGGTGAAGTAGATGCAGGTGTATTAATCCACGAATCCATTTTAACTTTTGATGAAAGACTAGAAGTAGAGCGAGAGATTTGGGATATATGGCGTGAATTAAACAAGCAAGACTTGCCCTTACCGCTTGGGGGAATGTGTATCCGCCGCTCCTTGCCACTAAGTGTCGCAATACTTTGCGAGGAAATGCTGACAAAAGCGGTGAAAGTCGCACTAGAGAACAAGCCACTTTTATCCAAAATGCTAGAGGAGCGGAATCTTATTCGCGTAGATTCTAAGAAACTTGAAACCTACCTCAACCTCTATGCCAACGAGGATTCCATAAGTCTAAGTAGTAAGCAGCTAGAAGCAATCAACGCGCTTTTTAAAATCGGCTTTGATTATAAAATCTACGCACAAATCCTAGAAGTGCAGGATTGTTTGATTCCAACCGAATATAAAGAGTTTCGCAACAGCTAAATGAGCCCCATTTTTTCTTTGGCTTCCTTATAAGTTGTAGCGGCAATCTCGCGTGCGCGCACTTCTCCTTCTTGCAAGATTTTGTGCAAATAATCTTTTTCGCTGCTTAACTTTTCGTAGGCTTGACGAATCGGACGCAATCCCTCAATTACGACTTCTGCCACCCTTTCCTTTAACTTTCCATAACCCTGCCCCGCGAACTCTGCTTCAATCTCCTCTGCTTTTTGTTTAGTAAAACACTGATAAATATTAAGCAGATTATAAACCCCTGCGCGATTCTTATCAAATGCGATAATTCCCTCGCTATCCGTTGTTGCCTTTTTAAATTTTTTTGTTATCGTTTCGGGCGAATCAATTAGGGCAATAGAGTGGTTTGGCTTATCACTAGAGCTTTTACTCATTTTCTTTGTCGGGTCGTCTAACCCCATAATGCGCGCACCCTCTTTTAAAATCAAAGGTTCAGGCACGACAAAAGTTTCGCCAAAATCCCGATTAAAGCGAATTGCAGTATCACGTGCTAACTCAATATGCTGCTTTTGGTCTTCCCCAACCGGCACGAGATTGCTTTGATAGAGTAAAATATCCGCGCTCATCAAGTTAGGATAATTAAAAAGCCCTGCAAAAATATTTTTAGGATTCTTTTGGCTTTTGTCCTTAAACTGCGTCATACGACTTAAGTCCCCCATTGGCGTGATACAAGTCAGCAACCAAGCCAAAGAAGTATGTTCTTGGATTGTTGATTGGATAAAAAGCGTGGATTTTTGCGGACTAATCCCACACGCAAGAAGTATTGCGCACAAATCATAGGTTTTTTGGCACAAGACTTTCGGGTCTTGTGGAATCGTAATGGCGTGAGAATTTACCACGCAAAAAATATTTTCATATTTTTCTTGATTTTCTACCCAATTTTTCACTGCGCCCAAATAATTTCCTAAATGGATATTGCCTGTGGGTTGAATCCCAGAAAACACGCGCGACTTTTGCATAATAATCCTTAATAAGTTTAAATCAAGCCGCAATTATAGCCAAAACTTAGACTTAAAATAAAATTTGCTAAGATTTTGCAAACAAAAGGAAACAAAATGAGCAAAGACACATTGGCAAAGAGAATCATTCCGTGTTTGGATATTAAAAACGGACGCGTGGTTAAGGGAGTGAATTTCGTAGGGCTTCAAGACGCAGGGAATCCTGTGGAGGTTGCCAGACGCTACAACGAGGAAGGCGCGGACGAGATTACCTTTTTGGATATTACCGCCACCCTTGAGGCAAGGAATACAACCCTTGAAATGGTGCGCAATGTCGCCAAAGAAGTGTTTATCCCGCTAACGGTTGGGGGAGGGATTTCAAGTTTGGAACATATTTATGATTTACTGAATGCGGGTTGCGATAAGGTTAGCCTCAACTCCTCGGCACTTAAGAATCCGGATTTGATTACGCAAGGTGCGAAGCGGTTTGGTTCTCAATGTATTGTCGTAGCCATTGACGCTAAAAGGCGCGCAAAGGGGAAAGGTTGGGAAGTTTATACGCACGGGGGACGCAACAACACGGGAGTGGATTTGGAGCAATGGGCAAAGGAATCCTATGAGCGCGGAGCAGGTGAGATTCTGCTTACAAGTATGGATTGTGATGGCACAAAGTCAGGTTATGATTTGGAGCAGTTGCGTTTGATTTCGCAAAGTGTTGGGATTCCGCTTATCGCAAGCGGTGGAGCAGGAAGCAAAGAGCATATTTTTGAAGCCTTTTTAAATGGAGCAGACGCCGCACTTGCCGCGTCTATTTTTCATTATCAAGAAATCCATATTATGGATTTGAAGCAATATTTAAAGGCACAAGGAATCGCAGTGAGGATTTAGCGAACCTTTGCGCATTTTATATCATAAGAACACGGAGAATGAATTGCAAGAAAAATTCAAATGGGGTAAATTTATTTTAGATTGTTTTTTGTGTTTTGGAATTTTAATAGTATTTCCGTTTATATATTCTTATTTAATTAAAAGTGATGATTTGAGATGGCTCTTATACCCCATACAATGGTTTATATATCCTATACAATGGTTTATATATCCTATACAATGGCTCTTTAATATTGATATTCATACTATTATCAATATATCGGAAT
>NZ_JAIEFA010000069.1 GCF_029067145.1 Helicobacter sp.
ATCCTTTACCTTAAATATCAATTTTTGATATTCAGTTTATATTTTGAAAAGGAGACGCTATGACAAAAGAGACTGCACAAGCTATTTTTGAAAAAGTCATTAGCGAAAAAACAGGTGGCATTATTTCAACACAAGAAGAGACTAAAACACCGCTACATAATGGAATCAATCCTAAGATTTCCGCTTTTTTGAAAGAATATGAAAACAACAAAGAAAAAGTTATTGAAGATATTAAAGCAAAGAAATATCTAGCGGAATCCCTATTTAACGAGGTGAAATAGTGGGCATTCAAGGCAAGTTAAGCAAGGCTTCATTGAACTTTTCTGAAATGGCAAGCATTATAAATTTTCTATTTGACTGCTCCAAGCAGTATTATGGAATCTGGGTTGATAATGAGGCTGAAAGCAGATTATTAGAAGAAATACTAGTGCAATATTACGACCATGTAGCTGCTTATGGCGTATCGGTAAATGGCGTTTGCCCTTACAAAATGTTAGCGTGGGGCGGATACATTTTATGCAGAGATTTTTGGCAAAAGGGCGAACGAGATGCTGCCATTAAGTTTCTAGTATCGGCTATCCTAGCTGCTGATATATTTTTAAGCAAAGAAAGCGTGGGATTACACAAAGAAATATTGCTAAAATCTATCAAAATGGTTATATCTGAACTTGACGGAAAGACGCATATAGGCTTAGGAATGAATGGCTTATATATGATTTTTAGGGCTATTTCACTTCAATATTCCAATTTATCTTAACACCTTTTTCAAATAATCCACCACTTCTCCCTCTAGCCTCTCGCCTAAATCCTTTGGAATCTCTCCATTTTTATTGATTGGCATAAAAGGACGCGCAGGAATGCTCACCTTTTTGCCTCTCCCTGCTTTTCCTCCAAATTGATGAATGGCAGCATAAGCTTTGTTTGTGCCTACTTGTGCGCTATTGCCTGTAATTTTTTGTGTGAAAGATTGGGATAAAAGTCCGCTTTTGATTAGAATCTTATTACCCCGCTTCTTTCTCTTTGTAGAGGGCGCATTGTCTTTCCATTTCTCCCCAAAGGGTGAGGCTTGTTTATCAAAGGATTCCTCTGTAACATTTTGCAAAGTATTTGCGATTCTCCTTAGAAGCGGTGTTTTATTCTCTAATGCTTTACTTAACCTTTCTAGCTTATCTTGTAATTCCTCAATACTAAGGATAATTTCTGCCATAGTTTCTCCTACATAAAGCCATAGTGTTTAGAATCTCTCCCACTACTAAGATTTACAAAAATCATTTCTTACTTTTAGTTTTTAAGATTCTTTTAGTGTATTGCATTTTTTAATCCTTTGTGGTAGAATGTAACATTAAATAACAGATTCCAATAAATAGTAATTGGGGTGCTTTATGCACTGGATTGTGGGTGCAACTCCCACCTGTTATTTGATTTTTGTTGGATTGTTTTTAAGTTTATCCTCTGTATTGACTTTCCCTAGTGTTACAATCACATTTGTTTTCCCAAAGCGTTTAATCTTGTAATTTGGTGTTACGACAATCTTATTCATCTTTGTTTTATCCTCTTTATCCTCAAAAAAGTAAATCAAAGAATCCTTATCCCAATACACCTCTTTTTCCTCTTCAAGCACATTAACGATTTCTCTAAACTCCTCTATTCTTAGGGCTTGATTGTAAATTGCTTTACGCTTTGGTGAGGCGTGCAGTAGATTGTTTTTGGGTAAGACTAAATAGTAATCCTCAAGCTTTGAGCCTAGTGTTTTTTCTAAAAAGCTCTGTATTTTTGAGCTTATCTTACCTACTTGTGCATAGGCAGCAGGATAGCTCTGATTGCCTTTAACTAACACTTCATCAATCATTGCATTTAAGCTAGTCTCCCAAGTCTTTTTAAGTGCGGCATTTGGAATCTCTTTTAAGCTTTCTACAAACACCCCCTTATTGTTATCCTTAGCAAACTTTTTAAGTTTAGAATCTAAAATGGTATTTAAGCTATTATCTTTCTCTAGCCCTCTCTTATCATAGCTCCAATCCTTACTTGCAATCGGTAGTGGAGGTGTTTGTGAAATTGTAAATCCTTGCCTTTCACATTCACTCTTGCTATATGCCCTCACTACACACCGACAATTCCAACCATTTGGGGGATAATTCCTCTCCCAAAAGGGGTTGTCTCTGTGGAGTGTGATTCCGTGCATTCTAAGATGAGAGGGACGCGTTAAGCCATCTTGCAAGGCGATATACCTTAAGTAAATATCCCCTTCTAGTGCATATTGTGCCTTAGCTCTGCCTTGTGCATTTGCCGTGCGCATATTGGTGTTATAGATTCTTTGTAGCTTTGTGTTATTGACATTAATGGTTTTAATTTCTCCTGTTTTCTCATTGGTAACTTCTACTCTGCCCAACCAACCCTTTTTGGCTAGTGTTGGTGTAATTTCCTTTTTCCAAACTTCAAAGCTCTTACCCTCACTTTGGGCTTTGATTAAAGAATCTTGCATATCACTAAGCAAGTCTAGCTTGGTTACCTTAGCAATCGTAAATGCCTTTAAGTGTGCTTCGTGCATTAATTCATCATAGTTAAAACTAAGCTCGGGTTTCTTTTGTTGTAAAAATTTTATGTTCTGCTCTGGAGGAAGATTGAAGCTAAAGCTAACCATTACTTACCCCATAGATTTGTGCATTCATTATTGCCTCTGCTAGAGTAGATTCTGCAATCTCTAAATCCTCTCCTTGCAAGGCATTCTCTAATGCGCTCAATGCTTCCTCAAAGCTCTTAGCATTTTGCAAGATAGAATCCAAATCAAAGTCTTTTAACTTCAAATTCTCTGTCCAATTATCTATCGCATCAAAGGCAAGATTCTTGTTTATGGGTAATTTAAAAGGGATTAAAGAGGTGTTTAAAGAGTTTTTAACAAGCTTAGAATCCTTACTATTCTCTTCTCCCTCTTTTTCTCCTTTTTGTTCCCCTTTTTCCTCTTCCCCTTGCTTTGTGGAATCTTTAGGGTTTGGCTCTGTTAGGGGTGTGGTTTTTAGATTATAGGTTTTCTCTATATATTCTTGTGTGGGTTGGAATCCCATTTCATAAATGATTTTATCTCTGCTTGCCAATTCAGTTTTTGGTTCGTCCTCATTAAAAAGAGAAAAGGTAATTTCCTCACTGATTCCATTGAGGGCTTTAAAATAACTAATCACACGATTGCAAACATAGCAAAGAATCCTCTCATCGCTTAGGGCAATCTCGCTTCTAATCTCATTGTGTGCCTGTGCTGCGGCAAGGCTTCCACCTGTTACTTCTCCTGTGAGATTCCCTCCTAAAATAAAACGATTGATTTGGCTATCACAATATTCCACGAGTTCTTTAAAATTGCTTTTTGCACTTGGTTGGATGAGCTCTATTTCCTCGTCTTTATCAATCACAGCCGTGCTACCATTAAGCATATTAGAAACTTCAAGGGCAAGAGTGTTAGGGTCATCTTGTGTTTTTGCCACAGCCCAAGGTTCTCCAAATCTCTCTAAGAATCGTATCCAAAAGTCTAATCCTGCATTCTTTACATTTACGCTAAAGTATAAATGCCGCAATGCGGATTCTCCATAGGGAGCGCGGAAGCTTTGATTATAAATTCCATAGACAACCTTAAAAGGAGGAATCTCCTCTTCTAATCCATTACCTAAAAACACAAGTTTGCCTGCATTATCAAACTTAAATTCTTGAAAATCCCTCCCCACTAAACTTGGCACAAGCAGTCCTTGCTTTCTCTCCCAATTAATCTCAAAGACATTGATTCCATAGAGATAGGTTTCCAAAATCTGTGAAAGGATAGAAGCGTGGAAGACACTTTTTAGAATCTCTTTGTATTTTTTGTTCTTTGTAGAGATGATGACTTCCTTTTTCTCAATGTGTGCCTTTCTTGAGATATTGCATTGGCTTACAATTAAATCCCCCATAATCATTGTAATGTCTTTTTTGCTTAGGGGCTTTTGATAAGGGGTGTTGAGTAATTCTGCAATCAGAGTGTTTTGCAGTAAATGTTCTTTTTTCATAGTCTAAAACTCCTTTTGGGTTTTAAAAGTGTGTAGTCCATCACTCTTTGCTTTTTCTTTTTAAATTTCAAAAGGGAGTATGCACCCTCTAAGGCGTCTGGCAAGTCGTCATTCTTGCCATCGGGGAATTGCTCTAGTTGCTCTAAGAGCAAGGTTTGGTTGCGGTGAAAAAGAATCTCCCCATCCTCAATAGGAATCTCTAGCCTCTCAATGCGCAATTCTTTGTTTTCTGTGTTGGGTATGGCTTTAATATGGATATTTAAACCCTTGCTTTGCGCCTCTTTTTTGATATAATCCTTTAAGAAATCCCCTCCGAAGTTCGCTTCTAAGGCTGCCTTGTTGGGATTGTATTGTTGATAGAGTGCAATGAATTTCTTTGCAATTTCTCTTGTTTTAAAGATTCCACCGATTGCCTCACACACATAGGCTTTGCCCTCGCTTAAGCCTAGCACAATCAAGGCAGTAAAGTCTGAATTTTTGTGTGCGTGAGCGGGGTCTAAAAAGAGTGTTACATAATCTAAGTTCTTAGGTAATCTCTGATAAAAGCGGAAGTTCTCGGGCTTAAAGGTTTGTGTTTCCGCATTGGGTTCGTTTTGTTGCTCTTTAGCAAAGGCTCTTGGGTTTTGCGCGCGAATTTCCATTAGGGTTTTTAGACTTAAGGCGTCTTTCCATAAAAGCTTCGCACCTTTCTCCATTGCTTTTTGGTGTTTGTTGTAAAACTCCTCCGCAAGTTTAGGGTCGGTTAGATAGAGTGCGGTAAAGGAATCCCACAAATCCATTCTGTGAGGGTATTCCACAATGCTCTTAAACTTCTTTGGATTCCAAAAGCTAAGGCTTAATTTGCGATTCAGCACCGAATCATAATGCAAGATTGTGCCAATATAAAGCGTATCCATTGAATGCGTAGCGTCCCCTAGATTCATTACCGCAGAATCTAGCCAAGCTTCTAACTTGTCGCGCTGGTCACGACTTCGCACATTGGTGTCATTTTCTAAATCATCTAGGATTGCCAAATCAGGACGATACGCGCCAAACTTCACCCCTCTTAAACGCTTTCCACTCCCAAAGGCTTTGAGCTTCACGCCATTTCTTGTAACAAACTCTCCCACTTTCCAAGAATGACTCACACCACAAGCTTGCGGGAAGTCAAAGGCAAGATTAGCATTGTCTTCAAGTTCTGCCTTAATGGCTTCCAAATTCCCTTCTACTAACTCCACTGCGTCAGATATTTCAATGATAAAGCGTTTGAATTTAAAACAAATGCACCAAAGCGGAAAGAGTTGTGCGGTATAGGTCGTTTTTGCATTGGCTCTTGGGGCTGCAAAAGCAAATTTATGTCCGCCCTTACCCTTAGCAATGCTTAAAAATGCTTCACTTAGTGCTTTATGTAGCTCACTAAAGCCTTGTAGTGTGAAGTAGTGTGGAAAGTAAGTCGTTGCAAAGAATAAAAAGTCCTCTTTTGCTTTTTTTATTCTCTCCTCTTTGCCCTCTACACTTAGGGTTACCTCGTGTGAGATTTGCGCCTTAAGCTCGGAAGCCTTTGCATTCAACCACCCCACAAATTGATGGCGTGTGAGAGATTCTAATTCCTGTGTGGATTCTCCTTCTAAAGAGAGGGATTCTTTAAATTCCTGCAACTCTTCTTTGGAGAACATTATAACTCCAAGTGTGAGAGTTTTTCATTTAAGCCGTGTTTTTCAAGCATTTCTACAATTACCTTTAAGGCTTGGGTCTCTCCCTTTTTCTTGAGCTCCTCTAAAAGCAATTCAATCGTGCGTTTGATGATTCCATATTTATACTCTTTGGGATTCTCTAGGGCTGCAACCTTACTCATCTTTGCAAAGGAATCCCCGAGCTTAGAGAGGGCTTGAGCTTTTTTCTCGGCGTTTAGTTCCCCGTCCTCTCTAATCTCACGAATGGCAAGATACATTTCCTCTGTGAAATTATGATACACTTCGTTCCTATCACCCTTGAGTTGTGTAAAAAAGTTTGCTCTCTCCATATCCCACTCCTTGTTTTTGTAATTTGCAATCGTGCGCACATTCTTATGCAGAATCTCGGCGATTTTTGCAATGCTGTAACCTTTAGAATATAAATCAAAGGCAAGTTCTTTGGTGGTTTTAGTCATACATTCTCTTTAGCTTCATAGGTTTGTTTTTATGAATAAAAGTGCGGGTTTGGTTTCTAATTTCACTTGATTCCTCTTCTAAGCTTGTGGGAATCTTGCCTTGTGCCATTTTGTTAAGCCACTCTAGGCACTCATTGCGAATATCCTCTAGCTCCTCTTTGGGATAGGCGTTGCGTCGCTTTAGCTCCACAATGGCAAGTTTCACGCAAATATCCCGCACAAGATAAGTCGGATTTGCAGGGATTTTAAAAAAAGAAGCAATCAGCGCAGTCGCGTCAGAAATACTATCATCAATCACGGAGCGATTCCAAATGCCCTCGCCGTGAATATCGCTTAAGGCTTTAATCTCATTTGCACCTAATTCATTAATGAGTTCTGCCTCTGTGATTAAAGGTTTTTTAGGAGGAGTTAGGACGCTAGAGATAGGTTTAAAGGAATCGTTTTGATTAAAAGCCCCCTTTTCAATGGCTTTTAGGCTAGCGTCTATCTCATCCATCTCAAGCTTCATTAAATCCATTTGCGCGACAAGTTCGTTAAGCACTGCTGCATTGGGTTGTGTGTCTGCAAGGGTTTGTGCATAGGCTTTGCGCAATCTTTGAATTGCGGTGTTTTTTGCAAGACGTGATTCTTTTAAAACTGCAATCGCTGTGGCTTCCTCTTGGGTATAACTTGGGTCTAAGCTTAGGCGATGAGAAACAAAGCTAGAAATGTTGGTGCTAGAATCATCATTAGAATACAAATTTGTGCAATCTTTTGCAACTTCTGTTTTAGCATTCGTATCTCCATTTTCTGTGCTTTCTTGCTCTTTTTCATCTTGTGCCTCATTGTCCTGTGAAACACTTGGTTCTTGGGTTTGCAAATCTTTTGTCTCTCCGCCCTCATTTTCTTTCTTGTTTTGCGTCCCTTGATTCTCTCTTTCCAATCCATTTTCTACATTCTCCATTTTAACTCCAAAGCTCCTCTAGTGTTTTAATATTCGTATCCAAAAAAGGAAGATAGACTTTATCCCCAGCCTCTAAAATGGGTTTATTGGTAAGTTTGGGGTTGCAACTTAAAACCTCTTTGAAAATCTCTAATGTGCCATAATGGCTATACACAATGGAATCCAATCTCTCATTATCTTTAGCAAGATAGACATAGCCTTTAAAATCTGCTGCGGGTTCTTCTACTTTTGGATAAACATTGTTACTTAAGGGGCGACAGAGTTCAATTCCTAATTGTTTTGCAAGCTTTAGTGCATTGGCGTGCCACTGCCTTAACTCCTCTGCAAATAAAGAATGAGAATCTTTTGCTGCTTGAAGTTTAGCTTGTAAATCCTCTAGTAAGCTTTGTGCATTTTGGAGTTGGGAAGCCTTTTGTAGCTTCTCTTGAATCTCTGCAATTTGTGCATTTAAAGATTCTAGTTCCCCCTCACTCTCCTCAAAACTTGCGAGGAGTTGTTGGAGAGATTCTAGCTCTTGTTGCTTTTGTATGATATTTTCTTGCAATTCTTGGCTTTGTGTCTCTTTTTGGGTAAGAATTGTAGTTAATTGCTCAATTCTTGTTTCAAGTTCAGTTACTTGCGTTTGCAATGTTTCATTATTGATTTCTTCTAAAGCTTCTTGCAGTTGTGTGATTTGCTCTTGCAGTTCCGCAATACGTGTTTGCAAATTCTCTTGCATCTGTGATTGTTGCTCTAGTTGTGCAAGCAGATTATCCCTTTGGGTTTTTAGTGCGTCTTTTTGTTTAGAAAGTTCTGCGTTGCCATTCTGTGCAATTTGTTCCTCAAGTTCTGCGATTTGTTGCTGCAAACTTAAAATCTCTGCATCAAGTGCATCAGAATCCCCTATGTTTGCCAAAGCATTTTCTAATTCCTCTTTCCTTGCTTGTAAAGTCTCTCTTTCTTGTTCTTTTTCTGTGGTTTGCTCTTGTAGGATTTGGAGTTCTTGCTCTTTGCGCTCCACTTCAGAAATAAGTGTGGCAACTTCTGTTCTTGCACTCTCCAACTCTGCTTCTTTTAGAGCAATATTGTTTAAAAAGTTTGCGATTTGGGATTCTAGTGTGTCCTTTTGGTTTCTTAAAGATTCTAGCTCTTGTAGATTTTGTGTGTATTGCGGATTTTCATTATTGAGACGCTCTAACTCTGCCTCTATCCTTGCAATCTCTTCTTGCAAAGCTGTAATCTCTGCAAGGGTAGTAGCATTGTTTTGCTCTAAATTTTCTAAGGCTTGCTCTAGGTTGTTTAAAGTGTCTTGTTTTTCTTGTAATTGTGCTTGACTCTGTGTAAGAAGTGTATCTAAATTCTGCTCTACTGCTACTCTCTCCTCTGTTAATGCAGTGATTTGCTCTATTAAAGTAGCAATTTCACTATTGAATCTTATCCTAACTTCCTCTCGGATTCTTTCTTGAATGTCTAAAATTTCTTGTGGAGAATAAGAAACGCGCTCTAAATCCTCAAAAAGACTTCTTGGATAGTGTGCTGCTCTAATTGCCTCTGTGGAATCAAGAGTGTTTTCTTGCTCTGCTACAAGCACTCCTATGGGAAGGCTCATCATAGCATTTCTTAGCATTGCAAGATTGGCACTCCCTTTAAAGTGTCCGCAGAAGCTAGTAGAAGCACTAATATTTCCGCTAGGATTTAAGTTTGGGGTTGTTGTGATACTTGTCCCACTTGCATTTTGATAGGTTCTTGCAATGGTTGTGCGTCCTGTCGGATAAGTGCTGCCATTGCTTGCCTTGCCAATCACAATGCGCTTGTTTGTATGAACCCCATTATCAGATAAACCCTTATAAAAAAGAAGTGTCTTAGTCTCTAGTGTGCCACTTGCCCCTTGCCTATAAGTAAAAAAGGGATATTCGTCCATAAAGCGATGATAGATTCTTTGGAGCTCTTTTACTTCCTCTGTATTTAGTTCTGGTTCTAAATCTACATTTGCGATTCTATTTTGCAAGGCTGTGATTTGGATTTTTTTATCTCCAATAATTTCTATCAGTTCTTTGTATTTTTGATAATCTATCATTCCTTAACCTTGTTAAGAGTTTTTAAAAAGATTTAACCCTTTTAAAGCGCGTTGTAAATCCTTTTAAAACCTTTTAAAAAAGTTTCTTAAGGCAAAGATACTCTAAAAAGAGTTTTTGCCTTTAAGAGCTATTTTAAATCCATTCAAGTTTTACGAGTGCATCAGGACGCACGCAAATAGGTAAAACATTGCTTTCAGTATGCAAGCAATATCCCCGTCCTTGTGCTAACTCTTCGGGTTTTGCGGCAAAGAATTTCTGCGCACTTAAATTGAGTGCTTGGGTATGGTGTGCTCTTGAATAGTGCAACTGAAAGATTCCCTTTGTTTTTGGGATTGCCATTCCTGTTTTTCCTGATAGAAATTGTGTGTCTTTCTTGGAAGTTTTGCTTCTGTAACTTGCAACATAGGGAATAATCTCCACGCCATAGATTTGCATTGCGTTCTTCTCTAATCTTGCTTGATTGATTTTAAAGAGCTCTTCTTTCATTGCTTTTTTATGAATTTCCTCAAAAAGCTCACGACTCACATACAAATCAAATTCAGGGTGGTAGCCTAGATTCTTGCTGAAGCTATCATAAATCTCCGCAAAAGAATCGTGCAAGGATTTGGTTTCGCTAAATCCTGCCTTGTTTTTAATCTCCACTTCAAACAACACATTCCCTTTGCCATCTACAACCCTGCCAAACACTGCGCCCACCGCCATAAACTCTTGTGTTAGACAAAAGTTTTCTTTATGATTTGTAATAATGTCGGAGATTTTTTGGCTTAAGGCTTTGGGTAAGTCGCCCCCATTCTCAAAGCTCTTTAGTTCGTTCAAATCGGTGGCATTAATCGTTCCCTCTTGTGCGAATCTTGGCACTTCAAACTTCATCAAGATTTCCTCACTATCCTCACTAAGGGTTGCACTTGCAGTTTTTGAAATGGCGTGAAGAATGAAATTCTCACTTCTTTTAATGGGAATAGCGACATTTGCGCCAATGTGTCCGATTTGTGTTGTGAAATATTTGCTTAAAAAAGGTGTTTCAATCGTCTTTTTTTGGGTAATGATTTTTTGCATTGCCTCTAGGGTAAAAAGCTCCATTGCCTCTTTTGTTTTCATTTTCTCTCCTTATCGCAATACGATTCCGCTTTTTAAAAGCGATGTTCGCAAATCTGCGCTTAGTGGATTCTCTCCATAAAACTCTGCTTTGATTTCCCCGCTCACCAAAACCCCCACACTATCAGAGGCGTTATTAATGGTTTGCAATAGGATTCCATTTGCCTCATTAGCTGGTGCTGCTGTGGCAGTATATCCTCCATTATCTCCTGCACTTACAATTACTGCTGCCCCTAATTCCAAAGGATTATCCTCTGTGGCGTCAGGAAATGTTGCATTAACGCTTAATTGTGTTTTAACAAGCAAGTCGCCTAAGACTTTGCCCCTACCATAAAATGTTGGATTTGCCATTATTTCTCCTTTTTTAAGATTCTAGTGTGAGTTTGACGACATCAATTTTAGGTGTCGCTGTGTTTTTTGTATTGCTATTTGCAAAAAGATTGTTTTGCGGGAGGGCTTGGGGTTGTGTGGTTTCTAAGAATTTTGTAAAGCCCTCCAAGTCTCTTTTGGCATAGCTTAAAGCCCATTCCTTTTGTCCCTCTGTAATCTTACAAGCCACAAATGCAGAATCTACAAGAGAACAAGCCATTTGTGCATTTGCTTTCTCTAGTGTGTCTTGTGTCGCCTTTAATTGCTCTTTTAAAGCCTTGTTTTCAGCCTCCAAAGCTTCTAACTTTTCCTTATCCATTGTTTCTCCTTTCTTGTATGGATTTGAGTTTGCCTTAACCTCGCCTAAAGAATCCAAAAAGGGTGTATTGGTTAGGGCAACAGAATGTAAAAACACGCCACAATCTGCGCCACTTCTTGGGTCTTTATAGTGCATTTGGAAAGTGGGGCTAAGGTATTTGTATTCCCCTTTTTCTATAAATTCCTTTGCCTTAGGATTCCACGCAATCTTTGCAAAGAGTGCATTCTCTCTAATCTCTAAAGATTTAATCCAACCTGCTGCGGGATTCTGTTTGCCTTGTAGGCTGTTGTGCTCATAGTCAATCACGCAATCGTTGAGGCGATTGTCAAAGTTTGCTTTAATCTCTTGGAGGGATTTTTCTGTAATCTCAAAACTCCCTGCATAGTGTCCGCTCCATTTTCCTACGACTGCAACCTTTAATTCCACTAAGGAATCCTCACTCTTTGCTGCACTAATTTCACAAACAAAAAATTCTTTTTTCATTCCTCTCCTTCCTCGTAAGGGTTTGTGTAAAGGGTTACCTCAAATTCTCTTTTATAAATGGTTAAAAAGCCATTTTTCGTCATCTCTCCATATTCTTTGACAAGTCTTGTAGGCATTATCACGCCGCAATGATTAAACTTTAGCTCTTGAAGTTTGTTGTCTAGTTTCTCTAAAAAATCCATTTGTGTATAAAAGGAAGTTTCACGATTCTTTGCATTCACGCTAGGGGTTGCGTGGATAATATAGATTTCAAAAGTGCAAACCTTTTGAAACTGCCCGCTAATGCTATCTCCTAAAAAATCCACAAACAAAACAGGGGAATTTTTTAAGCACGCGCTAATAGAATCCTCTCTTGCAAAGTCGTTGTTAAAGAAAAATACCTTGTCTTCTCCAAACTCTGCCTTTAAACAATTGAGGAGATTTTGAGTGAAATTTGCAACGCGCAAAAACAATCCTTTAAAAATTTTGTGGAATTTAACAAGGAAAGTGAGATTTTAAAAACTAGCAATTCTTTAAAACAATCCCTTTTACAAACCTTTTTAAAAGGATTTTTACAAGAAATAAGAATTTTTAAAGCAAGGCATTTTCTCTAAACTTTCGCCAAAATTTTTAGGTAAAGGCAGCTTGTGGAGGAACTCCTCAATCTTTTAAAGAATCTCATTACCATTGGCACAATCACAGAAACCAAAAGCGTAGAGGGTAAAGCCCTAGCGCGTGTCAATGTGTGTGGGAGAATTACCGACTTTTTGCCTGTGGTGAGTTTTGCAAATTCTTATAAGAGACACTATATTCCTGCGCGCATTGGAGAACAAGTCTTGGTGTTCTCTCCTTATGGAGAAGCCAATGGAGGCATTATTCTGCGTGGAATCTTTAACCAAGAATGCAAAGAGAGTGAGGGGGCAAACAACACAAAAGAAATCCTTACCTATGAAGATGGTGTGAGTTTCTCTTATGATACAGAGACTTCTACCCTTAAGGTAGATTCCCCAAAACAGATTCAAATTCTTTGCCAAAATGCTTCCATTACAGCCCAAAAGGTAGAAATTGATTCTCCAAGCATTGATTTAGGCTTAGGGGGAGCGGGTGTGGTAACCACAGAATGCACTTGTGCTTTCACGGGTTCTCCTCACCCGCACGGCTCACAAAATACAAGAAGCAAGGTTTAAAATGGCATTAAGCGCACAATCGTTGCAGAGTAAAATTGAAGCAAATCTCCAAGCAAAAGGCTATCAAAAGGTCCAAGATAGAGGTGTGCATAAACAATATTCTACACCCTTTATTGAAGCCATTGCAAAAGCAGTCGTGGAGGAAATCCAACAAAACGCTACCACACAATGTGGCAGTGGTAGCGGGAGAGTGCAATGAACGTCTTTTATCAAGCCTCCTTAGAGGAATCCCTAAAGCGCATTTTAGAAACACCTCTTGGAAGTCGTGTAATGCTCCCAGAGTTTGGCTCAAAACTCTATCTTTTAACCGATAGAAAAATGGACGATAACTTTAAGCTAGATTTTTATCGCTATGTTGCAGAGGCGATAGAGAAATGGGAAAAACGAGTCAAGCTAGAACGTGTAGTTTTAGAAGAAGTCAAGGATTCCAAAGTGCATTATACGCTTTTTTTCAAAGACAATTCAAGCTTCAGCGGAGTGCTCAATGTCTAGTGTTTTAACTCCCTTAAGCTATGAGGAATCCCTCTTAAGAATTGAGGAACGTATTAAACGAGTTTATCCAAACTATGAGCGACTAGAATCGGATTCTTGGTCGGTTGTGTTAGAAGCCTTTGCGTATGAACTCACTTTGCTAGAGCAAAGACGCGTAGATAGCATTAAAGCCTTGCTTCTAAAATATGCGCAAGGGGAAGATTTGGATAATCTTTGCGCACTTTATGACACCAAGAGGCTAGATGGGGCATATCCTTATGCGTATTATACTTTTAGTCTAAGTGCGACTTCTAAGCAAGACTTGATTCTTCCCAAAGGATTAGAGCTAGGCGATGAGAGTGGAGAACACCGAGCCTATTTGCAAGATTCCCTCCTCATTAGAGCGGGTGAGCTAAGTGCGGTTGGGATTGTAGAATATTTCAAGAAACAACCCGATGCGCAGATTAAATGTGAGAATCTCTTAACCCCTCTTACCTTTAGTCTCAAAGTAGAAGCACAAGGCAACTTTGCCAATGGGGGCGCAGTAGAGAGTGATACAGCCTTTAAAAACCGCTCTTTATTAAGTTTGCATTCTCACACGACTGCGGGAAGCGCAAAGGCTTATGCGTTTCACGCTAAGAGTGCGGATTCTAGGATTGATGATGTGGGTGTGATTACAGAAAAAACCAAACCCGGAATTGTAGATGTGTATTTGCAAAGTCAAGGGGGTGTGGATACATTAATGATTGAACGTGTGCAGAATGCCTTAAGTGGAGATTCTGTGCGACCACTTACTGACCAAGTTTTTGTGTATGCAGTAGCCGAAAATCCACTCACAATTGTAGCGGATATTTTCCTCTTTGATTTAAAAGAATCCGCCAAGATTGCGGCAACTTATGATTCCATTTTCAAAGAAAGGAAATTTAGAATCGGGGAGGATTTACCCCTTTCAGAGATTATCCGAGACTTACACCAAGCAGGAGTGTATAAGGTAGAGCTAAAAGAACCCACGAGTGATGTAACTCCGATAGATAAAAAAGAGGTGATTAAAATCCAAGAGCTTATTTTAAATTTCAAGGAAGCCCCTTTGGACGAACTGAATCTAAAGGCAAAATTATGAAAAGTTTGCTTCCATCCAACGAATCCCAATTCTTGCGTTTCTTAGAATTACTAGGACGCAAGAGCTTGCAAGATTGTGATTTAAAAAGTATTGATATTTTACCCCAATCTACTCCAAGTGAGATTCTCCCACAGCTTGCATTGATGTTTGACATAGATATTACAAATTTGAATGAGGAGGAGGCAAGGAAACTTCTCTCAAATGCCATTTTAATGCACAAAAACGCAGGCACACCTAAAGTCTTAAAAACAGCTTTGAATGCAGTTTTTAAAGAAGTGGAAATCAAGGAGTGGTTTGCTTATGCGGGCACACCCTTTACCTTTAGAGTGAAAGTCTCCGAACCTACAAAAAGCTTTGATAAGAGGACTTTGGCACTCTTAGATTATTTGATAGAGGAATACAAAAATGTCCGCTCGGTTTTAGAAGCAGTGGAACTAGAAGTTACAAGCGAGAATCAAAGCTTTAATGCAAGCGTGAGTGTGGGGGGAGAGATTCTCTCTGTATTGCCCTATCAAACCACGCAAGCAAGCAATGTAAATTCTAGTTTTATTGGAGTGGGAATCTTTGTTTGTGAAATCACAAAACAACATCTTAACACGCAGGAGGCAAGTTAGTGCAAGAAAAACAATATTACACAATGCTTACCAAAATCGGTATTGCAAAATTTATTGCTGCAAGGGCAAGTGGTAATGGAATCAATCTAAAAAGATTCAAGCTTAGCTCTCAAAGCATTTTACCTAATGAGAATATCACGACTTTAGAGGGAATCGTCTATGAGGCAAACATTAATTCCAAATATGTAGATGAGGAGAATGATTGCTATGTGAATTTAGAATGTGTCGTCCCAAGTAATATAGGAGGATTTGAGATTAATGCGATTGGAATTTATGATGAAGAGAATCATCTGATTGCGCTGGGTAATCTCCCACCCACCTATAAGCCAAGATTGGAACAAGGAAGTGCGAAAGAACTACTCATTAAAGTTGTAATGGAACTCAAAAATGCAAGTGAAGTGGTTTTAGAACTCAATCCTAGCGTGGTTCTTGCCTCTAGGGATTTTGTAAATAAAATAAAGTTGGAATTGAATCTAAGAATTGATGCAGAAGTGGAGAGATTCACACAGGAGCTTAAAAAATACGCCCTCAAAAATGGTGATAGCACGCAGAACTTCCAAGTTGCTGACGCACAAGAGCCCAACGATGCCATTAATAAAAAGCAGCTAGATGCTGTGCAGAAAAAGGCACAAGAACTAGATGCGGCATTAGAGCAGAAAATGCAAACAACGATTAAGCAGACCATAGAGACTTCTACGATTGCGGGAGCGACTTTAACAACACAAAATAATGATGCACAAGCGGTAACAAGCCCCGTGAAAACGATTAATTTTTATAAGAGAACTGGTGGAACTTATTTTGGCAATCATTACTATATTGGTTTAGGCTACGGAACACATCTTATAGCTCAAATTGCTGTCAATGGTGTTGTGGTTTATGAGGATAAAAGGTCTATCAGCTGCAACAATAATAACGGAGGTTAAGATGTATTACTCTTACGATAAAGAAGCAAAAGATTATATTCAAAGCACTTTAGAGAAAATCTCCTCCAAACTCCAAAACCTCAAAGGGAAGAGAGATAGAGAGAGTCTTAATAAAAAGGCACATTTGCAAGAGTGTTTAGAATGTCTTACCCGCTGCAATGCCGAGCAAGATAGCGATAAATACGATTATTTTATTTATAAAATCTATACCCTAGAATGGGGAGGAGCTGGCGCACCAGAAACAGAATCTAGGAGACTTCCCAAAAACCAACCCAACCTACCAAAACTCAAAGAAATTGCACAAACGACCTTCAAAGGAGATGTAGATGCAATGATTGAGGGGCACTCTCTTTATCAAAAGCGTATGGAGCAGTATGACGCTAATGGTGTGCCTTATGCCATCAGTGCAAGACAAGCAAAGCTTGCGCTCTTAGAGGCTGGATTATTGGAGAGGATTGAGGAAATTATACAAACGATGGATAAAGAAACACAGATTTCTTGGGAATATGCAACCGAGTTTAGCCGCAATAATCCTTTACTTTTGGCATTAGCAGAATCTCTTAAGCTCTCCAAAGAAGCCATTGACAATCTTTTTATAAAGGCAAAAACACTATGAAGACACCTTATATTGCAAGAGAACTTGTTTTTGTTCCCAATGCGTTTTGCAACTTTGGTTGCAAATATTGCTATTTAGGACAACTCACCAACACAAAAGAAAACACACAGGATATGGACGAATCTTTTAAGAAAATTGCTGCAAGGCTAAAAGAGCAAGGCGTCCTCATTTCTAAAGTGATTTTACACGGAGCAGAGCTTACAAGTGCGCCCTTAGAAGATGTGCAAAAACTCCTTCAAGCCCTTTGGGATTACAAAGCAGAAAATTACACTTGGATTAAGTCTTTTGCACCAAAGAACCTAGAGAATTTCATTCATTTAAAAACCAATCTTTATAACTTGGATTTGTTTTTTGAAACCTTTGTCAAATACAAGGTTTTCATCAGTGGTTCTGTGGATTTACCTTTAAGATTACACGAAAAATACCGCACATTAAAAAATGGCAAAAGCACACTTCCAAAAACTTTACAAATGTTAAGATTACTTGCAACCTATCCTTATGGAAAGAGCTTTAGTGCGACAATGACAGAGGAATCACTCAATGCAGAAGAGTTTATTGAAGATGTTTTAAAGATAGAAGAGCTTGGCTTTGATATGGCAAATGATTTTTACATTATGTTTGCTTACCAAAGCCAAAACGCAAGAGATTCTTTCACTATGGCAGGGGCACAAAAAATGCGAGACTTCTATCTCGCCCTAAGAGAAAGGCTAGCGGATACTAAATTTGCCCCTGCGGTAGAGCATTTATGGTTTAAAGAGTTTCTTGGGGGTTATTGCACACAATGCACAAATTGTGGCAGGGAACAACTCCTAATCCAAAAAAATGGAGATTGCTATCTTTGTCATCGCTCACAGGCTTTGGAGTCTTTAAAATGCGGAAATCTCTTTAAAGAATCTTTCAAGGAGATTGTTTTAAGGAATATTCACAATGTCCAAAGGCTAGAGAATCAACTCACACTACACCAAGATTGCTTGGAGTGCGAGTATTTTTATTTGTGCAATGCTTCGTGTGTGATTGAGAGAAAAGACACGGGACTTAGAAAAAGCTACACTTGTGCCTTGCAAAAAGAAATCTATCAAAACAATCCACTAAGATTTCCTAAAAATACTTTTTTAGCCAATCAAGCAAGGGATATGTTTTTGCGAGAGAATCAGCTAACAAGATTCTATGAATATCGTTTGCCAAATTTAGATAGAGAGTTTTTTAATCCTAAAAACAATCTTGCCCATTTGATTGCAAACGACCCAATCCTAAAAGCCTCACAAGACAAAGAGAATTTTGCACTGCTTGTCAATGGAGAAAGAATAGAAACAAGATTTCCACAAGAGGATTTGCAGACAATGCTCTTTTTAAGCCCTAAAGATTGTGTCAAGGTGCTTATTAAAAAGAGTGTTTTTGCAATTAACTGCAAAGAACCTTTTAGTCAAGATGCGAGGATTTTTCTCCTAAGGGCTACGGAGAGGGTTTATGGCGATGATAAACGCAATAAATGCGACCATATTGCATATTTGGGGTTGTTTCCTACCAAGCTAGAAACCGATGGAGAGGATTTAGGGGAATATTGGAGTTTTGAGATTTCGGATTTTTTGAGAGAAAATGCAAAGAATTACCAAAAAGACATTCCTAACTGCCTGCTGTTTTTAACTAAAGAAATGAGGGCTTATCACTATGACAAGCAGCGCAAAAATGTGTTTTATCACCTACAAGCTTTTAATCTACCCTTTGCGCGTATTGAATTTCTATGGCAAGAGGAGACACAATGAATTTAGAGAGAGATTCTAATTTGTTTTTATTTCTTGGAAGTGGTTTTGTGGCTTGGTTTTATTCTAGCATTACTTATCTTGGAATCAAAGATGTGCAAGTCTATGCGCTATTGTTTATTTTTCTTGTCTCTATGGTTGCAGGATTCCTAAAAACCCTTGCTTTAAAAGAGGAAATCGGAGTTTTTGTCTGCACAGAATTGCTTTCTAAGACTTTAATGCTAAGCATTCCCTTCGTGTTTGCACTAGAAGCAAAAATCCTAGAGGCTTTTAAATTCTTTGTGGATTATTCCTTTGCCTTTTTAACGCTCGGGGAAATCCTAGCCATTATGATTAATATCCAAAGCATTAAGACACGAACTCCAATCAAAGAGCTAGACATTTACAACCTTGCGATTAAAAAAGTGCAAGGCTTTGTCTTGCGACACTTGCGGTTTGAGGGAAAACATAACGAAAAAGAGAGGGAGAAAGAGAATGAATAAAGAACTAAGGACAATTTTAAGGCAAGGAAAAGATTTTGAGATTTTAGAGCCTTTTAGATTTTACTTTAGGGGCGATTGTGAAGCCTTGCGCAATATTCCTTCAAACTCTGAAATCTTGCAGCTAGACGAATTTAAAGGTGAATTGTTTATTGAAGTGCCAAAGGGATTTAAAACAGACTTTGGGAGCGTCCCACAACTCTTTCAAAGCCTCCTTTCCCCTGTGGGAAAACCCACAAAGGCTTATGTACTGCACGATTATCTTTGCGAGCTTGCACAAGAGGGGCATTTAAAAAGAAAGGTTGCTGATGATGTGTTTTTGTCGGCTTTAAGGATTTTAGGCATAGGCAAGATTCAAAGAGTAGTGATTTATGCAAGTGTGCGATTCTATGCTCTATGCTTCAAACCAATTTTAAATTTAATTAAAAGGAGAAACAATGGCTAGCGTTTTTGGTGTCAATACCACACGTTCCTCTAGTGCAGCACGTCCGATTCAGATTGCTTCTACTACTCCCATTGGTGCAGCAGTAAGCATTGCATTGGATTTACAGAGTGATGCAGAACTCATTGCGAGTTTTGAGGCAGAACCTCTGCGGTTTTATGGAAGTGCGGAGGAAGCGTTAAAGGAATTTTCTAAGTATGAGGGAACAATTCATCGGGTGCTAGATGGCATTAACGACCAAAATTCCAAATGCCCTTTGATTCTTAGCTTTGTTGTCATTACTCTAGGAGAGGCACAAGAAAGCCCCGAGAGTTTCTATGGAGAAGCGGGGATTAAAACAAGAATCTTAGAGGCAATCGGGAGATTCCGCAAGGCTTATGCGCTCTTTGGTTACAAGCCAAACTTAATCATTGCGCCTTACTTTAGCCACGATTTAGATGTGAGCACAGAAATGCAAAGTGTCGCGGAGAGATTGAGTGCGCACGCTATTATTGATTTAAACTGCGAGAGTGAGGCAGAGGCTACCACAAAGGTTGCTTCCTATGGAAGTGAGCGTGTGTTGCTCTGCGACCCTTATGTCAAGGTGTGGGATACACTAAAAAATGCAGAATCCTTTGAGCCAATGAGCGCAAGAATTGCAGGGCTGATTGCCTATGTAGATGGAGAGGAGGAGTATGGATTCTCTAACTCACATTCCAATCGTGTGCTAAATGGAATCTCTGGCACAAAACGCATTGTGGAGTTTGAAGCAGGAGAGGAATGCGAAGCCGATAGAATCAGAAATAAAAATATCACGACCATTATTCGTTATCAAGGCTTTAGGACTTGGGGAAATCACACCACTTCTGTGGATTCCATTTGGCAAGATTTTACACGTGTGCGCGTGTTTGATAGAATCGCAGAGGCTGCACTAGAGGGATTATTTTGGGCGATTGATAGGAGAGCCGATGAGCTAAAGGCAGCAAAAGATAGTGTAGAGCAAATGCTTTTAGCCCTTAAAGGCGCAAAAGTCTTGGTAGATTATGAAGTCTCTTGGAATGATGCACTCAACACCGCTGCTAATATCACCGCAGGCAAATTTTATTTAGATGTGCAATTAATGAATACTCCTATTGTAAAGCGTTTAGAGATTAATTTCAATTACACCGATAAATATGCCGATACACTAATTAAAATGATTTCTTAAAAGGAGAGAAAATGCTTAGTTTTTTAACAAATGGTGGAAAAGTCAGAGAAGCACAGGTGATTAACGCGGGACAAGTCTTTGTGGAGGGCATTGGATTTTTAGGTGTAACAGGAGAATGTGAAATTCCAGCCATTGAGTTTGAAACCTATGAACAAAATGGGGGATTTTATAAGAGCAATCTTAACACAGGGATTCTAAAACCCTTAACGCTTAAAACGAAATTCACGGAATATAACGAAGTTTTAATGGTTTCTATGGGCAACCAGTTTGACGATTTAAGTCGCTTTTATATCAAATGGAATGTCTCTAGCCCAAAAGGGCATTTTAGCCATACTGCGACTTTTAGGGGAAATATCACCAAAAACACTTATCCTAAAATCAAGTTTGGTGAGGCGGTAGAAGTAGAGTTGGAGCTACAAGCCTATTTTATGAAGCTTGAAAGCAATGGGATTCCAGAAGTGTTAGTGGATACGAGAAATCTAACCTGCGTCATTGGAGGCAGGGATATTTGGCAAGAAATTCGCAGCAATGTAGTATAAGGAGAGAACAATGAAAGAATTAAAGAATTTAAAATTAGTTTTAAAAGATTGTGGCAGAGCAGTAGAAATGCGTGTGCCTTTTGTGCGGGATATGCGCGCACTCTCTCATATTCAAAATGCGGGAGAAACAGAAATTGCGCTTATTGCAAATCTCACAGGAATCACACAAGAGGAATTAAATGATATGACATTAAGAGATTACACCATTTTACAAAAAGGATTGCAGAGTTTTTTAGCGGTAAGCTAATCACGAGGGATTCTTTTCTTGTGATTATTGCGAATCTAGGCGCAATCTTGCATTTTAGTTATAGGGATTGCTTAGAAATGGAGTATTTTGATTTTTTGGAATTAAACAAAATTGCAGAAAAAATGGCAAAGGAGAAAGAATGAAAAAACAAGAAGTGTTGGCGTTTATTGTGCCAATGACTGCAGAGTTTGAGGGATTTAGTGCAAGTGTGTATCAATGCCCTGCGGGATTTGATACGATTGGATATGGGCGCAACATTGAGGCAAATCCTTTAAATGCAGAGGAGAGAGCAAAGCTAGTAAATGGCAAGGTTAGCAAAGAGGTAGCAAAAGAGTGGCTAGAGCAAGAATTAAGCTGCTGCTATGATAATTGTGATAAGGCGTTTTCTTGGTTTAAGGATTTAGATACCAAACGCGCAGGGGCGATTGTGGATATGGCTTACAATATGGGTTTGGGAACACTCAAGACTTTTAAAAACTCTTTGGGCTTTATGGAGCGCAAGGATTATAAGGGTGCGGCGGAGAATTTTAGAAAGTCGCGTTGGTATGCACAAGTGAAACGGCGCGGGGTTAGGATTACAGAGATTATTGAGCGGGGGGCTTAAGCAGAATCAATGGACACTTTACTAAAGCTCTTTGGCAGTAGTGAAGGTGGAATCTCTACCGCTTTGTATGGTGTGATTGTTTCACTATTTTTTGCGCTCGTTTTTGTGGGGTGGCTCTACAAGGGTGCGCTAGAAGAGATTGCAAACCTAGAAGTTAATTTGCAAATTGCACAAGGCAATACTGCAATCTTGCAAGAATCCCTACAAAAACAAAATCAAGCCATAGAATCCCTAAAAGTGCAAAAGACACAAAAGGATACAAGCGCAGTGGATAAGATTGTGATTCAAGATTCTAGTTGTGAAGCGGAGCTAAGAGGGTATAAGGATTTGTTTAAGGAGTTGGGGAGATGAAAAATTTTGTATTGGCTGTGCTTCTTGCTCTTTTTGCGTTAAGTTTCTCTGCTTGCGCAACCAAGCCTATTGTTAAAATCCAAACCCAAGAAGTGTTAATCCCTATTAAATGTAACTTAGAGTTACCACCAAAGCCACAAGAAAATGGAAGCTTTGAATCCCACAAAGCCTTAGCAAAATACTATTTAGAAGTTGAGCAAATTGCAAAAGATTGCACAAAACAATAAGGATTAAAGAGTGTTTAAAGAGGATTTAAAAGGCTTTTAAAAATGCAAAATCTAGGAATCTCAATTAAAATCGGTTCTGCCTTAGAGAGTAAGGGATTCAATGTGGCACAAAAAGAATTAAGCAAGATTCAAAGCTTGAATCAAAGTGTATTAAAATCCACACTAACACCCAAAGTCAATCTTTCACCCCTCAACAAACTCAAAAGTGCATTGAGCGGAATCAAAGCACAAGTAGAATCCTTACGCAATAAGGATTTAGAACTCAAAGTGCAAGGCAAGATTGATAGTTTCAAATCTAGTTTTGTAGAAAAGGCAGCCATTGGTGCAAGTATTGCAATGCCTGTTAAGGCTGCGATTGATTTTGAAAGCTCTATGGCAGATGTGAAAAAGGTAGTAGATTTTGAATCCAATGAGGAATTAAACGCCTTTGGTGCAGAGATTCGCAAACTCTCTCAAACGATTCCACTTTTACCCACAGAATTAGCCAAGATTACTGCAAGTGGAGGACAACTTGGAATCGCCAAGCAAGACTTAATGGGATTTACCACCCTTGTTGCAAAAATCGGCACTGCTTTTGATATGAGTGCCGAGAATGCAGGGGATACAATGGCAAAGATTATGAATGTCTATGGCTTGGGATTAAAAGAAATGGAGGGACTAGGCGATACGATTAACCATATCTCCGATAACTCGGCTGCAAAGGCAAGTGAAATTACAGAGGTTTTAAATAGAATTGGGGGAACGGCTAAGGTAATGGGATTGAGTGCAGAGAATGCTGCGGCTCTTGGCAGTGCCTTTATCGCAATGGGAAAAGCCCCTGAAGTTGCAGGAACAGCAATCAACTCCTTTTTTACCAAACTTCTAGCTCCCGAGAAACAAAGCGCGAGTTTTAGAAAGGCTTTAGGGGAAATCGGCTTAAGCGCAGAGGAACTTAAAGATTCTATCCAAAACAATCCCCAAAAGGGTATTGAGGAATTTTTAGAAACGCTTAAAAATGTAGAAAAATCAGAACAAATGGGAATCCTAAGCGATTTATTTGGTGCGGAGTTTGGAGATGATATGGCATTGCTTGTCAGTGGAATAGACAACTATAAAAAAGCAGTAGCTTTGGCAAATGATAAAAATAAAGTGGGTTCATTACAAAGAGAGTTTGAAACTCGTGCTGCTACAACAGAGAATGCACTCACACTCCTTAAATCTAGTGTGTTAAATCTTGGAATCAGTATCGGAAGTGTGCTTTTACCTCCTTTAAATGCAATCATTGGTGTGGTGAATCCTATTATCAATGGTTTTACTGCACTTTGTGAGACATTCCCTAAAATCTCGGGAGTGGTTGTAGGCGCAGTAGCTGCCTTTGGTTCTTTTATCGTGGCAAGTGCTGGATTGGGATTCGTGTTTAATCTTGTGCATTTGAATATCCTAAAAGCCTTACCTTATTTTAGCCTTTTTAAAAGTGCAATCCTAGCAAGTGTTGCTTGGTTAAAGGCAAAGAATCTTGGATTGCTTTTGGTTAAGGCGCAGCTTGGGGCTACAATGGTTGCGATGAAACTCTATGGAATCGCAACGCTAGGCTTAAGCAAGGCAATTGCTTTAAGCAGTGTAGCACTGAAAGCCTTTGGCTCTGTTTTATCTTTCATTGGTAAATCTATTCTTTTAAATCCAATCTTTTTAATTGGCGCATTGCTTGCAGGGGGAGCGTATTTGATTTATAAATATTGGACGCCTATTAAGGAATTTTTCTCTGCTTTGTGGGATAAAATCAAGATTGGTGCAAGTGTTGCGTGGGAGGGTTTTAAAACAATTTTTAAGTGGTCGCCTTTGGGATTAATTATGCAAGGCTTTAGCGCAGTTACAGAATATTTCTCCTCGCTTTTTGCTACTTGGGTGGGTATGTTTTCAGGAGTCATCAACAAGATTGGGAGTGCTATTTCTAGCGTTAAAGGATTCTTTGGATTTGGAGAGAAAGAAAGTAGCATAAAAGTGCAGGATTCTTTTGCCCTGCAATCTGCACAAATTAATCCTATTGAAATTAAACCCATTCCACAGAATCCAAAGGCACAAGCGCAAAATATCAATGTCGCTTTCACAGGAGGAATTAATGTGCAAACCACCGATGGCAAGATTCCAGAGAACTCTCAACTGCAAAGAGATATTCAAAGAGAAGTGGAAGCGGCGTTAAAAAAGTCTAAAGAGAGTGAGCGGAATCGCACACTAAGTGATATTGATTTTTAAAAATCGCACTTTGGCTTTTAAGGGATTTAAGCGACAAAAGATTTAGTTACATACCTTTAGTATGCGCCTTTGCTTTTGTCTTGAATTTACAATCCTTTGTGCTAAACAATTTTATTTTAAGGATTAAAAATGGCTTATCTTGCATTAGGAGATTTTAAATTTGTCTTGCAACAAACACAATGCAACACAATAGAATCTAACCTAGAATTAACCTTTAGCGAGATTACAAGGATTGGGAATAATCCCGCATATTTTAATAGTGGGAAGTTTAAAGAATCTTTCACGCTAGAGTTTGATATGTTATTGCAAAAGCAAGAGGTGATAGAGGGATTCTTGGAAGCAGTGAAACTAAAACAACCTTTCTTTATGGTTTTAGGCTATGGCAAGATTATCGGTGATGTGCTAGTAGAGAGTGTGAATATTAAAAGTGAATCCATTATCCCAAATGGTGCAAGCTTGAAACGCACTTTGCAAATCACACTCAAGAGGTATTACCAATGAAGCATTTTACACCAGATTTTAAGATTCTAGCTAATGAGAAAGATGTAACCGCACACATTACCAAGAATCTCATCTCTTTAAGTTTCAAAGATGAGGCAGGAATTGTCAGTGATGAGATTACACTTAATGTGTATGGAACTTTCAAGCGTCCTAAATACCAAGATAGATTAAAACTTTGGCTAGGCTACAAAGAGAGTGGGCTTTGGTATTGTGGGAGCTTTGCGGTGCAAAGTAGTGAAAGGACGGAATCCACAACAACCATTACTGCCACAGGAGTAGATTTTAGCAGTGGGTTAAAAAAGAGAAAGAATCGTTCTTGGGAAAAGGTAAGCTTAAAAGAGATTGTAGAGAGAATCGCAAAAGAGCACGATTTAAGTGCAGTTGCTGATTTTGGAGAGATTAAGATTGCTTATGCGGGGCAGCACGATATAAGTGATTTAGCGTTTTTAAAAAAGTTTGCAAAAGACTTTGACGCAGTGTTTAATGTCAAGGATAATCAAATCATCTTTTTAAGGAAAGGTAATGAGGGTAAGAGTGCGATACCTAAAGCTTCCATTAGTCTAAGCGAATGCAGTAGTTATCGCATTAAGTATTCCAATAAAACACTTTATGGAAGCTGCAAAGCAGTATGGCACGATACCAAAGAAAATGCAATCAAAGAAGTTGTGGTAGGCAGTGGTGAGGGAGAGCAAATCAAACTAGAGCAGAGTTTCAAGAATGCAGCAGAGGCAAAAGAAAAAGCTAAGGCAAAACTAGAGAGGGCAAATAGTGGAATCGTAAGTGGAAGTTTAGAGATTTATGGGACTTGTGTATTTGCAGGTGGGATTCTCTCCTTAAGCAATGCAGGAGAGGATAGCGGGGAATATCGTATTAAGAGTGTGAATCACTCTTTGAGTGCAGATTCCTTTACTACAAGTGTAGAGTTTGAGAAGTGAGTATGAGACTTCTTAAGGGATTGTTTGTATCAATCTATAAAAGGCAATTAGGGAGATTTTTACTTGTAAAAATCCAGTGTGCCTATTCTTGCCTTGCATAGATTGATACGGACTATTAAAGGGTTTTTAAAAGCTCACAGACAAGAGTAGGCAACCTAGCTTTGATAAACAAAGCTTTCCTAATTGCCTGCTTGCTCTTAAAAACCCTTTAGTTTAAATTTAGACAGGAAACACAATGAAAAAGAAAGCTTTAAAAGCACAAATCAAATCTTTAAACCATACACTTCAAGCTTTAGAGAAAAAGTGTGCTTGTTTGGAACTCATTGTGAAATGGCAAAGTGAAAAATTAGAGATTATAAGAGAAGCAAGATTAAAACAAAAAGAGAAAGATTATATTTAAAAATTAAAGGATAGAGAGTTGATAGAGGAATCAAGATTTAAGTTTAAGGGGAAAGCCCCCTTAATGAAAACTAGCAAGGGAATCATACCTTACTTTTGAAAATCTAGCAAAAAACTTTCATTTTAAAAGGAGTTGCAATGGAAAATACAAACTTTAAAATGAAAACTAGCACTCTTAAAGCCCCCTTTGCTTGGGTAGGTGGGAAATCCAAAATGGCAAAAGAGATTGTAGAGAGAATGCCTCTGCATACCACTTATGCAGAAGTCTTTGGGGGAAGCCTAGCGGTGCTTTATGCCAAAGAGCGTCCTTTTGCAAAATACAATGAGGTGATTAATGATTGGAATGCCGATTTAATCAATCTACACAGAATCATTCAAACACGACCGCAGAGTCTCCAAATAGAATTAAATAGAATGCTAAGCGGTAGAGATTTTTTCTTAGATTCCATTCATAAAGAACCAAGAAACAATATAGAAAAAGCCGCACTTTATTTTTACTCCATTGTGCATAGCTTCGGGGGAAAGAGGGACAATTATGCAATGTGTAAAAAGGCAAGAAGCGTAAAGAATATTTACAAGAGCTTTCAAGTCTATGCAGAAAGGCTTAAACCTGTGAGTATTGAGAATCTTGACTTTAGAGAGTTTATTAAGCGATATGATAGCGAAGCGACATTATTCTATCTTGACCCGCCTTATGTGGGAACAGAGAATTATTATAAGAACAAAAAGACTTTTGATTTGAAAGACCACAAGGATTTATGCAAGACTCTAAAGAGTATCAAAGGTAAATTCTTGTTGAGTTATAACGATTGTGAGCTAGTAAGGAATCTCTATCAAAACTTTACCATAGAAACCCTAGAGACAAAATATAGAATCAATATGCAAACACAGAATGTCAAAAGAAAGGAGTTGTTGGTGAGGAATTATTAGGCACTCCAATGTGCCTACTCCTATTATTTAAAAGACTCTCTATAATAATCACTAGATTCTACATAGGTTAAAACCACACTTTTACAAAAGCAATTTTCTACTTTGATTTCAATTCTTTTAAAATCCTCACTGACTTTTGCATTCTTGATGTCTTTAATCACTTCTTGCAAAGCAGTGATTAAGGCTTTCATCTCCTCTAGTGTTTGCAATCTTACATTTAAATTTTGATTGTAAGTATAAAGAGAATCGTCAGTCTCTTCGTATCTTGTTAAAAGGATTCCCTCTAAATATTCTCTTAGTGTTTCTTTCTTTACTAGGTTTTGCATTGTCTCTCCTTGTCTTTTGATGAGACAACATTAACTCTCCACAGCTTAGTGTGTGCTGTGTATTCGTCTAATTTCACCAATAACCGCGCCAATTATCAGAAAATCTCCATTGTTATAAAAAATATCTTTAAAAGCTGGATTAAAAGAATGCAGAATTACTCCATTTTGTTGTTTAAAAACTTGCTTGATGAAAAGCCCCTCTCTTGTATTGATAACATAAATACCTTTATCTTTAAAGGGCTTTGTTTTATCAATCACACAAATAGAGCCGTCCTTGATGACAGGCTCCATAGATTCGCCAAAGCTTGTAATCCATTCGCAATTTTGGCTTTGAAAGAAATTGAGCAGGGTATTATCTACTACTATCTCTTGGTATTCTACAAACTCATTAATTCCACCCCCTCCCAAAGAAGCATTGGTTTTATAGAGTTTTAGAATCCTATATTTCTCCTCACATTCTAAACTTTCTTTAGGGGAGCTTCCAAAGAAAAAGTAATTAATATTAATCTTTCTTTGCTCTAGGAAGTTTAGGATTTGTTTATAAGGGATAGAGTTTCTAAACTTCATACTATTAAAAGTATCGGGGTGTATGTTTAAGGCTTTGGCTATATCCATAGCTTTAATTCTTGTTTGTCCCTCACTCGCCAAAATATCCTTTAGCTTTTCTATAATCTCTTCCATTTCCATAATAATCCTTTTACTTTAAAAGGAATCTAGCATAAAATTAAGAAAAAGAAAGAATGGCTTTTGAAATGAAAGGGGAATTAAATAAAAGAGATTCTTAGTAGAATGTGATTATAATATTCCATTTGAAAAATAGGAAAAATAATGCAAAGATTTGTTTCTCCAAGTTTTTGGCAAACAGCCTTTACTTGTCCTTATTGTAGTGTATTGGCTCAAATGAATTGGGAGTGTCTATATGAAGGACATACGCCTGATATAAATTATTCTATACACATTGCAGTGTGTCAAGTATGTAAGAATTATAGCCTTTGGTGTAAATATGGGACATTACAAAGGGGTAAGCCCACTATCAAAGAGGAAATGCTCTATCCCAAATCCTCTGCTATTCCTCCAGCAGAGGATATGCCCGAATCCATTAAGGCAATCTACAAGGAAGCTTCAAGCGTTGTAGGGGATTCCCCTAGAGCAGCTTGTGCTTTGTTGCGTTTAGCCTTAGAGGAATTAATCTCATATTTGAAAGATAATTCTGAAAAATGCAAAAGCCTTAAAGGCAAGAATATCAATGAGAATATTAAAGAACTTGTTAAATTAGGACTTCCTGCAGAAGTGCAAAAAGCCTTAGACATTGTGCGCATTACAGGAAACAATGCTGTGCATTCTGCAAAAGAGCTAGATATAAACGATAATCCAGAGATTGCCCATAAACTCTTTGAGATATTAAATTTCATTGTGCAAGAGATGATAACACGCCTTAAGGGAATTGATAGTTTCTTTAAGGATAATATATCAGAGGGCGCAAAAGAGGCAATCAAGAAAAGGGATAAGGATTCTACTTTAGATTCCCAATAGGTTTGTGATTGCTTTAGTTGTCTTGTATATCAAATTGAGAGGTGAAGTTAATGGCAGTGATTAAGGGCGATTATTCCCTTTGCTTAAAAAATTATCTAAAATTTCAATAACACTTTCAAAGTTTTTAAAATCCTCTTTTGTGCCATTTTCACAAAGCCAATCACAAACTTGCATTTTACATCCATCTCTAATCACATATGTTTTATTCTCTGTTCCTTCTTTATTGGTTGCTGTATAATAAATCATCTCGTTTGCTCGTCTAATAATTTTCTCTATTGTTTCTTGAGGAAATAAATTTTCAACCCCCTTTTTTATTGGATTATTGTCAAAAAAGGGCATTTTATCAATAAACAGAATATCACTGCTATATTTTTCACCATAATTTATATTATTCTCAGGGTCATTAAGTAAAAGTATTTTATTGGGTATCAAATTTGGATTTGCCTTTAAAAACATAGCAGCTTGTTTCAAAGCTACATCGTTTGAGCTTTTTGTTCCATTACTAGTCTGCTCCCCAACAATATCTATACGAATACAATTTCCGTCCAACAAATCTTGCCTACCAAATAATTCACAGGCTCTTTTGATATATTTCACATCAGTTGGTCCCTCTACAAATACTATCGGTTTATTTAAGCTTCTAATTTTCTGTTCTAAATCCTTTTCAAAAGTTTCTGTATTTTGCAAAATTGTATAAGCACTTTGAAATTCAGAAAATCTTTCTGGATTGATGATATTTCCATTTAGCATATCATATAACATAAAATTGTCTCCAAACTCTTCTTTCATACCCAATACAAACAAAGGAGAATGTGTCGTAATAATAAATTGAATTTTGGGGAACATTTTAATCAGCTGGGGTAACACTTTACTTTGCAGATTAGCGTGCAAATGCGTATCTATTTCATCAATAATAACAATTCCTTTAGGTTCATCAGCAGTATCCGTGTGTCTTATAATATTTACAAACATATTAAATAAGACACTTTCTCCTAAGGAAAGTTGATTTATGTAGCTTATAGTGCCCCCTTCTAGTTCAATGCCAAATCTTGTTCCAGCTTTAGCATAATATCTTGGAAAAACATTGAGATATATCTCATTATTTTGTTTTATTAGTTGCAAGAAATCATTAATTGTATCATACTTGATTTTATCTTGCTCCATTTTACGCAATAAATAGTTATTCAATTTGTCGCTACATGCTTGATATAATAACCTATCCATTAGTAAATCCATAATATTAGGTTTCATTAGATTTATTGGAGGAAACTATCACCAACTCTTTATTGCATTCTTTTGAATCTGGAATATGCTCTAATGGAATATCTCTATCAAAGCCTTCTTGATTTTTCCAAAAAGGTTCTTCATATCTGTATGCTGGTAAATAAAAATGAGCATATTGTTTCCATTCTTGTTGCAAATTTTTATTATTTTCAATATGTGTTATTATTTTGTCTTGTGTTGGCTCTAATTGGAAATTATTAATAATAGTTTGAAAATCCTTTAAAAAAATATTATCTCCTATCTTGTCGCAATATTCAATAATTTGTTTATTTTTATTAAAACTTTCAAATTGAAGTATAGAAAAACCTTTGTTGCTACCATTTTTTAAATTAATACCACCATTAACCTTATAATAATAACGAGAGTTGTCATTCTTGTATATTCTAATATTTCTAAATAATTCGCCCCCAATTTCATACAAAGCATCCACTATTTGTGCTAGCAGAATAGTTTTTCCTGTGCCATTCTTGCCGACAAAAATTACAGGTTTTGGATTCCTATTTTCATCAAAAGGCATTTTAATTGATAATTCATCTATTGGTCCTATATTTTTAATTCCGATATGCTTTAAATACATAACTATTTCTCCTAAATCATGTCTGTTCTTAGCGAGGATTCTACTCAAGAATAGTTAAGACTCATATAAATAAGTTTTGATTAAAAATAGCTGAATTTTTCTATTTTAAATCAAACCACTTCGTTTTTAAATGGAAAAACTTTGATTTTAAATGGCGTTTTATACAAATCCTAAAATATTATCAACATTTAAGATTTTATTTTAAATCCAATATGTGCAGATTGCGTAAAACAAAATAATAGAATTGGAGAAAGATTTGGTAGCGGGGGGCGGATTTGAACCACCGACCTTTGGGTTATGAGCCCAACGAGCTACCGGGCTGCTCTACCCCGCGATAAAATTTATAAAAAGATTATAAATGTTATGAAGTGAGAATAAGTGGCTGGGGTACAAGGATTCGAACCTCGGAATGGTTGGACCAAAACCAACTGCCTTACCGCTTGGCGATACCCCAATAAAAAGCGAAATTATATCTTTATTATTTTTATTTGTCAATATATTTAAAGATTTTTTTGTAAGTTTGTGATATACTTTACAAAAAAATGCAAAAGGTTAAGAAATGCAAAACGAAGCATTTTTGCGCGTAGAAGAGGCGATTAAAGCGATTAAAAATGGAGAAATGATTATTATTATGGACGATGAGGATAGGGAAAATGAGGGCGATTTGGTAATGGCTGGAATCTTTAGCACACCCGAAAAAATCAACTTTATGGCGCAAGAAGCGCGTGGGTTGATTTGTGTTTCTATTACCAAAGAGATTGCAGAGAAGCTTGATTTACCCCCAATGGTTAGTCAAAACAGCTCCAATCACGAGACGGCTTTCACGGTTTCTATTGACGCCAAAGAGGCTAAAACAGGAATCTCTGCGTATGAGCGAGATTTAACGATTAGCCTAATGTGTAAATCCAACACAAAACCGGAAGATTTTGTGCGACCCGGACATATTTTTCCATTGATTGCCAAAGAGGGCGGTGTGCTAGAGCGCACAGGGCATACAGAGGCGAGTATTGATATTTGTCAGCTTGCGGGGCTTAAGCCTGTGAGTGTGATTTGTGAAATTATGCGAGAAGATGGGCTAATGGCAAGAAGAGGGGATAAGTTTTTGAGTGAATTTGCGCAAAAACATTGCTTAAAGATTCTTTATGTTTCGGATTTGATTGAGTATCGCTTGCAGTTTGAGCAGCTTATTAAGCCAATCTATCGGGAAAAGGGCAAGTTTTTAGGTGCAGAAGTGGAAAAAATCCAATTTCAAGACCATTTAAGCAGAATCCATACAGCCTTTGTGTTTGGCAAGCCGCAAATTCCTCTCGTCAAATTCCACATTGTGAAAGAGGATTTGGAGCTTTTAGAGAATGAAAACGCATTTAATGGATTAATCCAAGCAATTGAGCGGTTAAAACAAGAAGGAGGATATTTGGTTTTTTTGAAAACCTGCGGTGGCAAGGACATCAAGGGATTAGGAATCGGGGCGCAGATTTTAAAATCGCTAGAGATTCGGGATTTTAAGCTCTTAAGCGTCTCACAAGTAGATGAGTCTGAATATTGCGCATTAAGCGGATTTAACCTTAGAATCCTAGAGAGGGTAGAGGTATAAAAATAATATGGAATCTCACAAGGACGCAGTGGAAAACTTAAAATAATCCAAAATTATGGATTTGCAAATGTGGGTGAATTTGCTCACGCAAATGCACGCCACAGCCCTAAAGGGCTTCGCAATGATGAAAGAAAATACTACGAGTATGCAACATTAAGATTCCTTGTAGTGGCTTATTTTTTTGCGTTGTTGCAAAAAAATATACAAGCCAATACCAAATAGGACAAAGAGAGTAAGCCCTAAGGTAATCCAATGCAAATATTCTTTCAAAAGTGCTTCATTTTGCCCCAAAAAATAACCAAGCGTGGCAAGAATGCTAACCCAGATTCCAGCACCCAAAGAAGTATAAAGACAAAAAAGAGCTAGCGGCATTTTACCCAATCCTGCAGGAAGCGAAATGTATTGCCTCACAACAGGAATCAAACGCCCGCTAAAGGTAGAAATATGTCCGTGTTTGGCAAAGAAATTTTCCATTTTTATCATTGTTTTTTCATCAAAAAACACATATTTGCCAAATTTGATGAGAATCTCGCGCCCTAAAAAAAGTGCCAAATAGTAGTTGAGTAATGCGCCTGTGAGTGAGCCTAAGACGCCACAAAGAATTGCGACAAAGAGATTCATCTGCCCCAAATGCGCCAAATATCCTGCGGGTATCATCACAACTTCACTTGGAAAGGGAATAAAACTGCTTTCTAAAAACATCAAAAAAAAGATTCCAAAATATCCAAAAGTGTGGATAGATTCTACTAAAAAATCAACAAGAGATTGCAAAATTTCCTCACAAAATTTAAAAATTAAATAAGATTATAACTAAAATCAAGCTATAATCTCAAAATTTAACTAAATTTTAGAATCTTAAAGGGAAAAATTTGGCAAAAAATAAATGCCCCGCTTGCGATTGTCCTCAAGGTGTTCCATTATGGCTTGGGACTTATGGGGATATGGTTACTTTGATTCTAACCTTTTTTATTTTGCTGCTTTCAATGGCAACCTTTGATACGCAAAGAATCGCATTGGCAATCGGCTCTTTGGAAGGTTCTTTGGCGGTGCTTGAGAAAGGCTCGCAAACACAAATCAATCCGCCCGCGCCGATAAAAGCTACTCCTATGGAAACCGAAGTAGAAATGGATAATGTGGTGAATATTTTTGCAAGCCTCATTACGGATTACAACGAAGTCAATCGTATCTCCAATGGACCTTCTGTGGAATTAGAGGAATCCGAAAAGGGCGTGGTGATTAGAATCCCCAATGAATTGCTTTTTGAGAGCGGAAGTGCGGTTTTAACAAATCCAAGTGGAATCGCACTTGTTAAGCGGCTTTCAATGGAGTTTGCCAAACTCCCTAATGCTGTGTTGATTAAAGCCATAGGGCATACTGATAACACCCCTGTGCGAGAGGATTCGGTTTTTGAGGATAATTTGGAATTATCTATCGCGCGCGGTGTGAATGTCGCAGATCTTATCCTTACGCAAGGCGTGGCAAAAACGCGTGTATTGGGGGGAGGTGAGGGGGAGTTTTCTCCGATTGCCAATAACGAAATTCCCTCCTTGCGCGCCAAAAATAGACGCGTAGATTTGTATGTGTATAGTGTGGGTGAAGATTTATCTGCCGCAATGGAAAGCCTCACCAAAGTTACCCCTTAAGTCATTGGATTGAGGATAAATGATGTCTAAAAAGAATCCGACAGAACAAGAAGCCACAACGCCCGAAAATGCAGATTCTAAACTTACTTCCAATGCGCCCAATACGATTGATTTGCTGTTTGAAGGAGTGATTAAGTTTAAAGAGGAGAATTTTTTAGCCTATAAAGAATTGTTTGAGAATCTTAAAGAGGGGCAGAATCCCCACACGCTTTTTGTGGGTTGTGCAGATTCTCGTGTCGTGCCTAATTTGATTACAAACACCTTGCCCGGCGAGCTTTTTGTCGTGCGCAATATCGCAAATATCGTGCCGCCTTATCGTGAAGCAGAGGAATATCTAGCGACAACTTCCGCGATTGAATATGCGTTAGAGGAATTAAAAGTAGAAAATATCATTATTTGTGGGCATTCGCATTGTGGAGGTTGCGCGGCGCTTTATGAGGAGGAACATTTTATCAATATGCCCAATGTTAAAAATTGGTTAAAACTCATTGAGCCTGTAAAAACACAAGTGCTTTCACTTAGCCCAAAGACAAAGGCTATGCGTAGCTTTTTAACGGAGCAAATCAACATTGAGCGGCAGATTATGAATCTCTTTACTTATCCAAAGGTAAAAGAAAAATATCTTGCGCGCACCTTAAACCTTTATGGTTGGCATTACATTATAGAGAGCGGGGAAGTGTATAATTACGACTTTAAACGACACGAATTTAATTTATTGAAAGGATAGAAAATGATTATTATCGCAGGTCCGTGCGTGATAGAAAATGATGAGATTTTAGAAGAAATTGCAGAATCGCTCCAGCCGCTCTCGCAAAATGAAAAAGTGGATTTTTATTTCAAGGCAAGTTTTGACAAGGCAAATAGAACAAGTTTGGAATCCTATCGCGGACCCGGACTTGAAAAAGGCTTAGAATCGCTAGCAAAAATCAAGGCAAAGTTTGGTTATCGGTTGCTAACAGACATTCACGAGACTACCCAAGCCGCACCTGCAGCAAAAGTTGTAGATATTTTGCAGATTCCAGCTTTTTTGTGTCGGCAGACAGATTTGATTGTTGCTGCGGCACAAACAAATGCTATTGTAAATATCAAAAAAGGGCAGTTTATGAATCCAGCAGATATGAAATATTCTGTACTTAAAGCTCTTAAGATTCGTGCAAAAGCACAAAACGAAGCAGTAGAGGAAGCGAATCTTGAAAATTCTTTAAAATATAAAGTCTGTTTGACGGAGCGCGGAAGCAGTTTTGGCTATGGAAATTTAGTTGTGGATATGCGCTCTCTAGCAATTATGCGTGAGTTTGCTCCTGTGATTTTTGATGCAACACACGCGGTGCAAATGCCCGGTGGCTTAAATGGAAAAAGCGGAGGAGATAGTCGTTATGCGCCTCTACTTGCGCGGGCTGCGGCAGCTGTGGGAATAGATGGATTGTTTGCCGAAACGCATATTAATCCAAAAATTGCTCTAAGTGATGGTCCAAATATGCTTACTCCTAAGATGCTTTTAGAATTAGTAGAGCAGATTTTAGAAATTCAATATCTTGTTACAAAGGAAAATTATGCAAATCATTGAGGGAAATTTATCGCTTCTAGGCGATGAGAAAATTGCAATTATTTCTAGCCGTTTTAATCATCTGATTACAGACAGATTGGTAGAGGGGGCAAAGGATTGCTTTTTGCGCCACGGAGGCAGAGAGGAGAATCTCACACATATTTTGGTGCCGGGAGCTTTTGAGATTCCTTTTGCGCTAGAAAAAGTCCTCGCACAAGGAGATTATGATGGCGTTTGCTGCTTGGGTGCGATTATACGTGGCGCGACACCACATTTTGATTATGTGAGTGCCGAAGCAACAAAAGGAATCGCAAATGTTACGATTCGTTATGGTGCAGCGGTAACCTTTGGTGTGCTCACAACCGATTCTATTGAACAAGCTATTGAGCGCGCAGGCACAAAAGCTGGAAATAAGGGCTTTGAATCTATGGCGGGTTTGATTGAGCTTATTAATCTTTATCGCAAGATTGGAGCATAAATGGCGACAAGAAGCCAAGTGCGTGAAGTCGTTGTGCAGCTTTTGTATGCTTATGATAGCGGGAATGAGGGAATCTCTAAGTTTGTAGAAGAAATCTTAGAGGAGCACAAGATAAAAAATGCACAAAAAACATTTGCCCAAGAATTGTTTTCTGGCGTCCTTGCAAATTTGGAATCCTTAGACTTGCGCATTACACATCAGCTAAAGGATTGGGATTTTGAGCGCATTGGCAGCATAGAGCGCGCAATCTTGCGGCTAGGTGCGTATGAGATTATTTTTAGCAAGGTGGATAAAGCAGTTGTGATTAATGAGGCATTGGAGATTGCCAAAAATTTTAGTTACGAATTATCGGTTAAATTTATCAATGGCGTATTAGATGGAATCGCTAAAAATTACAAACTCTCACTAGAGGAGATTCAAGCGATTTTAGAACAACAAAGAATCGCTAAAGACGCAGAAAAAGCGCAACAAAAAGCAAATAAAACTCCAAAAGAGCCTTTGCAAAAAACAATTCAAAAACCTCAAAAATCTTTTAAAAAAGCAAATGCTTCAAAAAATGCAAAATCATCAAGAACTACCAAAACAAAAACTTCTCATTCTTTTAAAGGCTCAAAGTCTAGGGATTCCAAATCTAATCAAACAAAATATACGACATTTCCCGCTCAAAAGAAGCAAGGAGAAAAATCAAGAGAAAAAATCCAAAAAAAATTTAAAAATCTTACACCAAAGGATAAATAATGAAACTTTGTGTTGCTCTAGATTTGCCTAGCGCAGAGGAGAATTTGGCATTATTGGAATCGCTAAAGGACAAGGATTTATGGGTTAAAGTCGGTTTGCGTAGCTTCATACGTGATGGTGCTTTGTTTTTAGAGCAAATCAAAGCCATAAACCCGCTTTTTCGCATTTTTTTGGATTTGAAGCTTTATGATATTCCTAATACAATGGGCGATAGCGTAGAGGAGATTGCAAAGCTAAAAGTTAGTATGATAACTATCCACGCAAGCAGTGGGCAAGAGGCTATGCGTGAGGTTATGCAAAGGCTAAAGGCGATTCCAAATCCTCCGCTAGTAATGGCAGTAACTGCGCTTACGAGCTTTGATGAAAAGGGATTCTTTGAGATTTATCATACGGGATTACAAACGCAAGTGCTGGAGTTTGCGAAAACCGCAAAAGAATGTGGGCTAAATGGTGTCGTATGCTCTTGTGCGGAATCTCAAACTATCAAAGAGCAAGTGGGCACGGATTTTTTGACGCTTACGCCTGCGATTCGTCCCTTTGGCGAGAGTAGTGGCGACCAAAAACGCGTGGCAACCTTAGAAGATGCAAAAGCTGCACAAAGCGATTTTATCGTCGTGGGACGCCCGATTTATAAAGCGCAGAATCCAAAAGTAGTAGTAGAGCAAATTTTAAGAGAAATGTAAC
>NZ_JAIEFA010000007.1 GCF_029067145.1 Helicobacter sp.
TTTGTAGATAAGGAGAATAATCTCTTTTTTATGCGCTCTGAAATGGAGGGAGATTGCTCCATAGAATCGTTACAAAAAGCAATCCGCTCCCTGCTTTCTCCACAGGCAAATATAGAAGTCTTTGAGGCAAAGCGAAAAAAAATCGTAATCTTATGCACAAAAGAAAATCATTGTTTGGGAGATTTACTGATTCGCTACGATAGTGGCGAGTTGAATGCAGATATTTTGGCTATTGTGTCTAATTACAAGATTTTAGAACCTTTATGCCAAAAGTTTGATTTGCCTTTTATCTGCATTCCTAGCGAAAACCTCGCCCGCGAGGAACACGAAGCAAAAGTCTTAGAAGCGCTAGAGAGATTCCCTAGTGATTATATCGTGCTTGCAAAATATATGCGTATTTTAAGCCCAAATTTTGTCAAAAGATTTGAGGGCAAGATTATCAACATTCACCACAGCTTTCTTCCTGCATTCATCGGGGCGAATCCCTACAAACAAGCGTATGAGCGCGGAGTGAAAATCATCGGGGCGACGGCACATTTTGTGAATAACGCACTAGATGAAGGACCCATTATCTATCAAGACATTACAAAAGTCAATCACGCAATGAGTTGGAAAGATATGCAAAAAAGCGGGCGTGATGTAGAGAAAATCGTGCTAGCAAAAGCTCTTAATCTCGCGTTAGAAGAAAAGATTTTTGTTTATAACAATAAAACCATTGTTTTTTAACCTTGCCTTGCGATTCGTAGTGTGAGGACTTGCCTAAAGCAACCTATACTTGGATTTTAGAAAAATAATACAAGAAAATTTTAGCAAGTGAGATTCTTAAATAATAGATTGTTTTACTTGCTCACAAAGATAGCTTGTTTTTGTCATTGCGAAGCCCTTTAGGGCTGTGGCAATCTATACTTTGGAATCTCGCAGAGCATTGGGATAGCAATTTGCCTAGCGCAAATCTATAATTTAGCATAAGTCAAACCAAATAAAATCTCAATCCTTGCGATTCCACACCTTGTGCGTTTTGGAATCTAAAATATGCTGAAGTTTTTACTTTGATTTTGTAATTGTATATCAGAAAAAATTTCTTTTTCTAAATAATACCATTCCAAATCCGAAGGAATAGAGGAATCAGGTAAAGATTGCGCGCTGCCACTTTCTCCAGCACTTTGCAAAGAGCGCACACTATATCCTGCAATCTCTCCACCCTTCATAAAATACGCTGTTACTCCAGCACCGATTCCAGCACCCAATAAAAATGCGTCCGTTTTAGGGGAAATACACCCTCCAAAAAATACTGCTACACACACAAGATACCCAAAAATACGCGCTTTATTGATAATTTTTTGCTTCATTGTCTGCCTTTTTCAAATAGGATTCTACCTTTTTCTAAGCACACTTTATTCCAAAATTGGATAGAATCGCAAACTTCAAGCAAAAAACTCACAAAAAGGTAAGGTTTCGCGATGTTTGGAATGGGATTTTTTGAAATTTTGATGATTGCAGTCGTAGCAATTATTTTCTTAGGACCAGAGAAATTGCCCAAAGCATTGGTAGATATGGCAAAATTCCTTAGGGTAGTCAAAAAAACAATGGACGACGCAAAAGAAAGTTTAGAACGCGAAGTCAATCTTAATAAAATCAAAGAAGAAGCCCTAGCCTACAAAAACAGCATTACACAAGAAGCCCAAAGCATAAGCAAAGATTTGGAGCTAAAAGACCTCAACTTAGACCTTGAACCAAATTCCTTACCCCAACAAAAGGAGAATCCACAAACAAGCCAAACTGCCACCAAAGATTCTACTTTAGAGACACCATCGCATTCGCAAAGTAGAGAAATCCAACCCAACAAGCTTGACAAAACGACTTTGAGCTTTGGCGAGAATCTAACAGAAGCGCAACCGCAAACCCAAACAACAAGGAATGAAAATGTTTGAAGATTTAAAGCCTCACATTCAGGATTTGCGAAAGTGTCTGATTCGCATTACTCTTGCGCTTCTTGTTACTTTTCTTGCCTCCTTTTATTTTTGGGAATTTATCCTAGATTGGATGGTTGCTCCTCTTAGCTCTGCACTTCCAAAGGGACGCGAAAGTGTAATTTTCACGCAAGTTGGGGAAGCATTTTTTACTGCTATTAAGGTAGCGTTTTTTAGTGGATTCATTTTTGCCTTGCCTGTGATTTTTTGGCAAATTTGGGCATTTGTCGCGCCCGGCTTATACGATAATGAAAAAAAGCTCGTGCTTCCTTTTGTGATTTTTGGAACATTTTTCTTTCTATGCGGCTGTGCTTTTGCCTATTACATTGCTTTCCCTATTGGCTTTGGATATTTAATCAACTTTGGCTCTCAACTTTTTACCGCACTTCCGAGCATAGGAGAATATGTCAGCTTTTTTGCTAAATTAATGGTTGGCTTTGGAATCTCTTTTGAACTCCCTGTGGTTACATTTTTCTTAGCAAAAATTGGGCTTATCACCGATAGAACCTTGAAAGAATATTTTAAATATGCCATTGTTTTTATCTTTGTCCTTGCGGCGATTCTCACTCCTCCTGATGTGCTTTCACAATTTTTAATGGCGATTCCGCTTGTTTTGCTTTATGGATTGTCTATTATGATTGCCAAAATGGTAAATCCTTACAAAGAATCGCAAGAAAAAGAAGAGGAAGCGGGAGAATAAATGCGCGAATTGCAACTTGAAAGCTATGATTATGTCTTGCCCAAAGAGCGCATTGCAACCTATCCCATTGCTCCAAAGGAAGCGGCAAAACTGCTAGTTTATGAACGTGCAAGCGATAAAATCATACATACAACTTTTAAGGATTTTGCAAACTTTCTACCACAAGAAACCTTGCTTGTTTTTAATAACACCAAAGTTTTACCCGCAAGACTCTATGGCACAAAAGTTGTGCAAGATTCTAAAAACCCTAGCGCAAAAGGTGCAAGGATTGAAGCACTTTTCCACAAAGAAATAACACCCAATGTCTATCTAATGCAATTTAAAGGGCGTTTGAAAGTCGGACATTTGGTTGTCTTTGAAGGAGGAATTTTTGCTAGAATCCTAAAAGACTATCAAGATTCCACACTTGGCGTAGGATTCAAAGAAGTAGAATTTTTCAAGATTCCACAACAAAGCTTGCCAAATTATCTACAATTCTTTTCCAAAACCCTAGAATCTCCTTTGAATCGTGCAGAGTTTTTTGAATTTTTAGAACACTTCGGACATATTCCTTTACCTCCTTATCTTAAGCGACAAGACACGCAAGCAGACAAAAAGGACTATCAAAGCGTCTTTGCCAAACATTTAGGGGCGATTGCCGCTCCAACTGCTTCCTTGCATTTTAGCGAGGAATCCTATAAAAATCTAAAACAAAACTTTCAAAGCGCAGAAATAACCTTGCACGTGGGTGCTGGGACTTTTGTAGGCGTGCAAAGTGAGAATATTTTAGCACACAAAATGCACAAAGAACATTTTTTTATCTCACAGGATTCTGCGGATAAAATCTATCAAGCCTCTCATATTACCGCTATTGGAACGACTGCCGCGCGCACGATTGAGGAATTTGCTAGAAATGGCAAGCTTAGTGGCGAATGTGATTTATTTTTGCACCCCCAAAACAAACCCCGCAAAACCAATGCGCTTTTAACAAACTTTCATCTACCAAAAACCACTCTTTTAATGCTTGTTGCTTCTTTTGTCGGCTTAGATACAATGCAGCGGCTCTACAAAGAGGCAATAGCGCGAAATTATCGCTTTTATTCCTATGGCGATGGAATGCTGATATTATAGATTCACAGGAAAACGCAATGAAAAATCTGCAAACCTCACAAATCACGCTCTTAGAATCTTATGCAAACCTACTTTTGCATTGGAATGCGATTCATAATTTAAGCGGAGCAAAGGACATACAAAGCATTCAAAAAAATATTCAAGATTCTCTCTATCCTTTGGATTTAAAAGAATTGAATCTACACACAAAAACAAGCCTACTAGATGTTGGGAGCGGCAATGGCTTCCCGAGTGTTCCTCTTGGAATCGCACTTGAGATTCCTACGATTCTCTGTGAGCCCAATGCCAAAAAAGCTGCTTTTTTGCAAAATATTAAAGCAAATTTAAACCTAAAAAACTTTACAATTCAACGCAAAAAGATAGAATCGCTAGAGTTAGAAACCAAGCCAAATCTAATCACTTCAAGGGCAACTTTTAACATAAAAATTTTTTTAGAAAAGTGTAGCAGGCACATTGCAAAAGAAACGACTATCTTGCTCTATAAGGGTTCAAACTTTGAAAATGAGATTCCAAAAGGCTTAAAATATACGCATTTTCAAAAGGGCTTATTGCATTATCTTGTCATTTTAGGGGAGAATTTAAAATGTTAAAATTTTTTTTATTGATTTTATTCTTAGTTGGCGTGTATTTGCTTTTCTTTCGTAAAAACCAACAAAAACCAACAAAAAAGGACTTCCAATCAACGCAAGATTCTATTATGCTTGAATGCGCACAATGCGGAACTTATGTTTCAAACGAAGAAGTAATTATTAAAGATGGCAAATATTATTGCTCCAAAGAATGTGCCAAACTTGCTTAAAGGATAAAAAATGCTGATTTTGAATCACCCTTGTATTCAACCCCTAAATCTTGTTTGCATTTCTTCCCAAGAACAAATCACCCATTCTTTGCCCTCTGATTTTTTGGTGCTTTCTTGCGATTCTTTTACGCAAACCTTAGCTCTAGCGCGTTTTTGTAATAGCAATGCTCTAGCTTATGCAAGTTTTGTTGGAAATATCAAAGAAGCCCTATTTTTAGTTAATTTAAATGTGCGATTCTTGCTTTGTAGAGAAATCCACCTTGCAAAAGCTTTGCAAAAACTCGCAGAAACCTATCTCTTTGATGCAAAAATTTTACTTTGCATTCAAGAAGAACAAGAAATTGAAAAAACTGCGGAATACGGCATTGATGGGGTGATTTTTGGCAATCTTTGATACTTTAGAATCCTGCGCTCCTTTTAATGCTTTAGCTAAAGAGGACTTGCGGCTTTTAAGCGAGATTACAACCTTAAAAACTTTTGCTGCCAAAGAAATGGTGCTTTATGAACAAACACGCGTTTCCTCTTTGTTTTTCTTATGCAAAGGATTGCTAAAACTCTACAAAGTTGGACGCTTTGATAATGAAGTGTTTTTGGGACTTTTAGAAAATGGGCTTTTGTTGGACTTTAACTCCAAAAACACAAGAGGAGAGTTTCTCTCTTTTGCAAATCTTGAATGTGTGGAGGATTCTCTCATTGCCTGTTTTGATGGACAAAAACTAGCACAAATTTTGGAGCAAAATCCTTCTATTTTGGCTTTATTTTTCAAAGAAACGACAAAGAAAATCGCACTTTTTGAGGAGGTGATTCAAAAGAATCTCATCTTTGATAGCACCGCAAAAATTGCCTATACGCTTTATTTCCATTTGGATAGTTTCAATGCACACAAAAAGCAAGAAAATGCTGCTTTTTTAAATATTCAGCCAGAAACTCTTTCTAGGACTTTGAAAAAACTTCATCGTGATAATATTTTGCTCACCAACAAACAAGGCAAGATTGAGATTATCAATCCACAAAAACTTCATAATATTTTTAAACAGGATTAAGAATGACAAAAATTGTAACGCGCCTCATCATACTTGGGATTCTTACAACCTTTTGTGTTGGGGTAATGATTTTCTCTGTAATCTTTATCAACCAGCTTGGAATCCAAGATGGCTATATCATCAATATTGCGGGAAAAGAGCGAATGCTCACACAAAAAATCACAAAAGAAATTTTCCTTATTAACTCTCAAAATAGCCAAGACTATACTGCGCTTAACCTTGCCCTAGAAGAATTTGAAAACAACCTAAACACTTTGCGCTTTGGCAATGAACAAAAAGATGTGAATCCCCCCACTAAAACAACAATTATTGCAAAACTAGAAGCGATTGCTATGCAATGGACGCACTTCAAAACTATTGTAGAGGATTTTAAAACAACTTCTAGCAAACTTTATGAAGATAGAAAATTTTTAGATGAAAATAACATCAAAATGTTACTTCTCTCCGATAACATCGTCAAAGCAATGGTGGAATCCAAAATGCCTGCCCATCTTATTGATGATTCTGGGCGTCAGCGAATGCTCACACAGCGAATGGCATATCTAATGACGCGTTATTTTCATATTTGGGACGACAAATCCTATCGTGTTTTTAAAGAGAGTCATACCCTTTATCATACCATTATCACAGATTTTTATAAAAATACCGACTACAAACGTTTTCCAAAACTTGCCAAATCCATTCAAGAAGCCTATGAATTTTGGCAAATTTACTCCAAACACATTGACAATGTTTTAAACCTGCAAGAACATATTGTAGAGGATTTAAAGCAAATCACATCGCAAAATACCGCGATTTTAAATGAAATTGATTGGACGGTGAATCTTTATTCTGATATTTCTATCCACCAACGCGCCTATTTAGAGAAATTTCAATATGTCGCGGCATTTATTATGCTATTGCTTGGATTCTACTCTATTTACAATCTCTTAAACATTAGAGCCCATTTGGGACGCTTTTTGCAAAAAACCCAACTCCTTGCAAGCGGCAAACTTAATCAAAATCTTTCCGAGGCGATTCAGCTAGAAGGAGAAAGCGAACTCTCTCAAGCCTCACAGAATCTTTCACATTTTTTGCAAAGCATAGAACAAACCAAAGAAACCTCCAAACAAGCCATTCATTTAAGCGAACTCATCAATGAAGAAATTGAAAATATTAGCGAAGAGATTAGGCATAAACTTGCCTTTGCAAAAATCAGCGAGGAAAGACGCAAAAGCATAGAGGGCAGCATTAATCTAAGTGAAGATATTGCAATCCAATCTAGCGAACAACTCATCATTACCGCAAGATTGCTTGACAAGCTCCATAGAATCTTAAAAGAAATTGAAAATTGTTGTGAATGAAAATGCTTTGCAAAACTACAATCAAGATTCTTTTGATTTCTTACCAAAATGTTTGGGCTGATAAAGATTGATAAGATAGGTCGCAAAAACCGCAAGGCTTCCTCCAATGAGCGTTAAAACACTTGGAATCTCTCCTAGAATGATAAAACTACTGATTAATGCAGTCGCTGGCACAAGCAGATTAAAGGAGCTTGCTTGCGTTGCCCCTACGCGTGCAACTCCCATATAGTAAATGCTTGTTCCCACAGCAGTAGATAATACCGCTACGATAAACATCATCCACCAAAATCTAGACTCAAAAGTAAAAACATCTAACATTGCAGGCTGAAAGAAAAAAATAGGCGAAAACAATAACACGCTTAAAAAAGTAATGTATAGATTAATCGCTACAGGGTGGATTCTAAGATTGCGACAAGCAAGAGTTAAAATTGCCCAATCCAACGCACAAAGCACAAAAAATACATTCGCTTTGCCAAAGAGTTGTTGCCAACTTCCTAAATCTAGCAAACAAATTCCCGCAAGGATTCCTAGAAATAAACCAACAATCTCATTTGTTTTCATCACTTTTGTGGAATCTTTTTTGAACTTATAAAATCCAAAAGTCAAAAGATAGGCAAATATCGGGATTAATGTTGTTACAAGCACTCCACTTTTCCCCGCGCTACCATAATTCAAACCAATAAAATACATAATAGAATACAAACAATTCAAAAAAGCTGCCAACGATAAAAACTTCAATGCATGCTTGTCAATCCGCAAAGGAATCTTAAGAAAAAAGACTATCACACAAGAAGCAAGCAAGGCAAAGAAAAACCGCCAAAAGGCGACTACATCTGCGCTTGCATACTCAATCAAAACCTTACTAGCAGCCCAAGAAGCACCCCAAAAAGCCATCGCCATTACAAGTAAAATATAAAAAAGAATATTTTTCATAATTCTTTAGAAGCCTTATCCCAGATTCTTAAGCTAACTTACTATGCAAATTTTATTGATTTACCCTTAAAGAATCAAGAGTTTTTTCTAATTTTTCTAAGCGCAGCGCATATTCTTTTTGCATTTTTACAAGATTAGCTGTCGCTGTGATTTGATTAAGCGACACCCAAAGACTAATGGAAGCAAAAATAACTAGAATCACGCAAGCAATAAGAGAGATTTTAACCGCTTTTAATGCCGTTTTTTGCGCTCTTTCTAAGGTAATTTGTTCATTTTCTTGCATAAGGAATCCTTTTAAATAGTTTGAAGTTTATAAAAACGATGAAAAACAGCCAACAAAAAGGAAAAAATTGCCAAAATCATCACAATGCTTGCTCCTGCTTGCAAGTCATAAAAGTAAGCCACTGCGATTCCACATAGCATACACACAAATGAAATCAAGCTTGCTCCAAACATCATTTTTGCAAGAGAAGTTGTAAAAATCTCACTGCAATAGGCAGGAATGCTCAAAAGTGCAACGATTAAAATAATGCCAACAGAACGCATAGAAATCACGATTCCCAAAGCAATCAAAATCATTAAAAGAATACTAAAGAATCTTGTATTAACGCCTTGTAATTGCGTAAATTCGTTGTCATACGAGATTCCAAGAATGATACGATAAAAGAATCCCACAAAAGCAATCAAAAAGAGACCAAAACCAACCATTAAATAAATATCGCTTTCTGTGATACTCAAAATACTGCCAAACAAATATCCCATAAAGTCTTTATTATAACCCGGTGTTAATTCTACCAAAATCACGCCTAATGCCATACCAAAAGCCCATAATGAGCCAATCAGAGAATCTAAACGCTCTTTGGCAAAAAGCAACATATAGGCTAAAAGAATCGCACAAAAAATGCCAAATCCTGTCGCTCCTACAAGAATCGGTAGCCCAAAAAATGCCGCGATTCCAACCCCTCCATAAACACTATGTGCGATTCCACCCGCAACAAACACCATACGATTGGTTACAACCAATGTGCCAATGATTCCACAAATAATACTTGTGCAAAATGCACCCCAAAGGGCGTTTTGCACAAAAGTATATCCCAAAAGTTCAATCAACGAGCCACTCCAAGCTTTCTTCATTTAATTCAGTCTTGATAATATCCATTTTAATCGTTGCATTAAGATATTCTGTAATTTCAAGCATATCAATCAGTGCGTTACGCATACAGCTTGTTGCACCGGGACTTGGTGTCATATTAAAGGTAATTCCCTCTCCGCTTTTAATCTTTTTTTCTCCCAAAACAAGCTTTTTGGCTTTTTTGTCAAGCACTTGCGGACGGATTCCACCAAAACCACTCGCATAAGTCAAATCCTCTAATGTGATAGAGGGAATTATCTTTTGCGCTTCTTTGATAAAAAATCTTTTTCCAATCACAGGAACTTCATACAAGAAATTTCGCAAAATATAATTACGAATCTCACTATCTGAAAATAAATCCCACATAATTTTTGTTGTCGCTGTTTCTCCAAATCCAGAAGTCTTAAAGAAATCCAAATAAGTTCCGGGCTTGAATCTCTCCAATTTAGGCAAAGAAAGAGCAGTTGGACCCAAACGATTCTTACCCTTTGCTACGACATCAGGGTCGCCGTGAATTGCTGCAAAAGGTAGTTTAGGGTGTTGCACCGTATAGACTTTGCCCCTTAGCTTGTCGCCGGGAATAAAGAAAAAGCTTCCTGCCACAGGCAAGCAACCAAGCTCTAAGCCAAACCCCATATTCTGCGCCAGAAACAAAGAATGTGCTCCAGCATTGACTAACACAAAAGACGCACTAAGAGGCTCTTTGCCTTTTGCGCGAATCGTATATCTCCCATCACCTTGCTTGATAATATCTTGCACTTGATAGTTAAAAATCGCTTTGTGTTCGCCAAATACGCTTTGCTCTACCATATGATGCGCCACAGAACAAAAGTCCATTGCACAGAAACTTTTGCGGGTTCCAGAACCTACCACATTCTCTGCGCGGTCGCTTCCATCTGCTAGCTTAATGACATTAGGCTCAATCTCTTTGATGTCCTCTTTGGTAAAAAATTCCAATTCCGGATAAATCTCCTTAAATTCCTCGTGACGTTTTTGCATAAATTCTACTTCTTTATCCCCTACCCCAATCGCCATTTTTTGATATTCAAAAATACTTTTGTTTTGTAATTGATGAAATAAAGCATAAGAAACTAGCATTTTTGCTGACCTTGCAACCTTTTTTGCCTTTTCAAAAGTATAATTCGTCTCAATATCGCCTGCGTGAATGGTTTGAGAATTATTATTACCACTAGAACTAAGCGTAGCGGGTGCTTCGTATTTTTCTAGTAAAACCACTCGCTTTAAATCTGTATAATGCGTCAGCACATAAAACAACGCACTTCCTGAAATTCCAGCACCAATAATTGCCACATCATAAGAATTATTCATTTTTACCTCCTCTATTAGAGTGCCACAAACCCATAAGCTCTACTTCACAGAAATGTTTATCTCCTATACTAGAGGAGACATTCACATCACTTGGTAAGTTATGCGTTGTAACTTCTTTATTAACATATAAAACTTTTTTTGCATATCCTAGCAAAACGGACACATCATGACTAATCATTAGGATAGTCTTTTCTTGATTGATTTGTCGCAACAAATCATAAATTTCTTTTTGATTCTTTTGGTCAATACTTGCCGTAGGCTCATCTAAGACCAAAAGGTTGGGATTACCGCATAATGCACGCGCAATCAGCACTCTTTGTCTCTGTCCTCCAGAGAGCTCACCGACTTTTTTATGCGCAAAGGATTCCAAATGAAATTGTTCTAATCTCTCCATTGCAATTTTCTTTGCATTTTTGGGTAAAAATCCACCAAAAAATTTAGGTTTTAAAAACCCCATCATTACAACCTCAAGTGCTGTAATGGGAAAATGACGATTTAAAAAAGTATTTTGTGGCACATAGCCAATGCACAAATCTTTATTCTTTATAATTTCTCCACTTGTTGGTTTTAACAATCCAACCAAAAGACGCGCTAATGTGCTTTTACCGCCACCATTTGGTCCAATGATTGCCCAAAAATCACCTTCACAAATCGTCCAATCCACATTATACAAAATTCGCTCTTTGGTAAAATAAAATTTAACGTTTTTACATTCAATAATTTTTTTATCGTTCTTATTTTGTACCATCAAATTCACTTTCTAAAAGCAAATTTCGCATACCATAAATGCGGTCAATCAGCAATTTATCTTGATGAATGCCCTGTATATGCTTGCCAATTTCAATTGGAGTAATCACAATTTGACCAAGAATTTTTCTTCCCTCTTGTGTTTCATTTTGTAGCGTTCTTAAACCCCAAATATCATGCAGAATATAAATTTGCCCATCTAGCTCTCCAATGTAAAGCATAATATGTCCTTTCATACCAAGCAATGTTGCGAAAGGCACAGCTTGTTGTTGGATAAAATCTTTCTTTTGTTCAACATTTAAATGACTCAAATCAAAATACAATGTAGAATCTTTGTTTTCTTGAATGCTTTTTTGCCGCATTTGTGCTTGTGAATTTCTCAAAAGATAAAATCCAAAATTTCCCAAAATATCGCGCAAAAACATAGAGCAATCCCGATTTCCAAACATTCCACCCCAACCATATTTTTCACCTACGATTCCTTGTGCTAAGCTAGCAACTGCTTGAGCAGAAAAATTCATCGGAAATTTATCAAAAGCATCTTGATTTAATGCCACTTTAAGGGCATAAGCATATCCGCGAGAATTGCGCAAAAAGATTTGGCTTTCATATTGTGTTTTTGTGCTACCAAGCAATGGCAAAAGCATTCCAATACGCGCAGATTCCAAATATTCTTGATGAGAATTTTTAATGGGTGTTAAATCCTTCTTAACAACTAAGAAATCTTGCATTTGCTTTAAACTTTGCACCTGATTGTCATTTAAGATTCCAACATCTAATGCCAAAATCCACCCACTTACAAAACCACTTTCAACAAATGCCCATTTACCCGAACGCGAATAATGCGTAATCAACACAGGAGTGCCTACATAAATCGCAGAATTTTGCCAATTATCAAAGGGAAATCCTTTTCCTGCTTGGTTTGGGTTAGAAAATTGAGGTTTGTTTGTTGGCAAAACGCGCAAATTAGAATTGCGTGTAATAATTGCCGGTTTTTTTACGCTTGGATAGGCTTCCAAATTGGCTTCAGATTCCAACTCCTCAATTTCTTCTTTCTGATAAGGAAGTAAATTTTCTCCAAACCCCAAATCTTGATAAGCTTCTCTCAAACCCCATTGAAGCTCCTTAACATTATGTTTAGGTTTTTTATCAAAAGGAGAGAAAAAATAAGTCAAATATTCTTTCTTTAAAGCAAGTTTTTTGGTGTTATCCAAATTATGCGATTCCTTTACAAACAAGCTTAAATCTTGCGGAGGCAAGGGAACTACAATCTCTTGAGGATTCTCTATTACTTTTGTCGCACAACCACTTAAAATTGCCACAACAAAGAGTGTTAAAATCAAAGAAATAATGTGCATATTTTTGATTTGCATTGATTTATCCTTGCACCTTTTGATAAGCTTCTTCATCAAAGCCTACAATAACTCCATTAGAATACACCATTACCGGTCGCTTAATCAACATTGGCTCTTTTATTAGCCACTCTTTTATTTTCGCAGGTGTTAATTGCAATTCTTTTAGCCCCAATTTTTTATAAGTTGTGCCTTTTTTATTGAATAGCACTTCCAAAGGAACAAATTTCAGCCAATATTCCAAATCTTGAGAGGTAGGTGGTGTTGTTTTAAAATCTATCAATGTGTAAGGGATTCCTTTAGAATCCAAAAAATTTAATGCTTTTTTCACGCTTCCACAATTTTTAATTCCATAAATTTTTATCATTCCAGCCCTTTTAAAATATTTTTAACGCAAAAATATAAAAAATAATTCCTGCAAATATGCTTAATACAGAGTTTTTCGTCAGCATAAAACACAAGGTTGCACAAGCGATTCCGCCTATTTCATAAAGTCCATAAGTTTCACTCCAAGCCGTGTCTTTCAAGCTAAAGAAAACCAAAAGCGTCATAATCAATAAAGGCATTGTTTCTTGCAAGTAACGCAAAAGCGGCTGATTGGTCGCATTTTTAAAAGCAAAAAAAGGCAAAAATCGCGTCAAAGCCGTGCCAAAAGATGCAGCAAAAATCGCCCAAAAAATATAAACTGCGGTTAAGTCTTCACTCATCTGCGCTTCCATTTCTACCTTTTAATTTTCAACCAACACATCGTGGAATTCTTTGCAATCCATTTTCTAAAAATCAATAGAATCGCGATTCCACACACCATACTTAAAATCAAAAATTGCTCTTTGGGAAAAACCATAAGCCCCACAACTCCAAGCACCAAAGCAAGATAAAAAGGATTCCGATTTTTGGAGTTTTTCAACAACGCAAGCGTTAGCACACTAAAAAGTGCTGTCAATGCAAACTCAACTCCTTGCGGTTGGAATCCTAATTGCTCTCCCAAAAAGATTCCGATTCCACAACCCAAAATCCAATAAATATGGTCAAAAAAAGTAATATAAAGATAATTTATCTCCATTTCCTTTGGCGTAAGATTCAAGGTTTCTTTGTTTGTTTTTAACACTGCAAAAGTTTCATCTGTCAAACCAAACAAAATATAATATTTGCCAATCCCAAAGTTCTTGATTTCATCTGTAATGGCAAGGGAATAAAACATATGGCGAATATTTAGAAAAAACGAAGCTAGAGCAATTTCTAAAAATCCTGCGTGAATGGAAAGCAAGGAGATAAGCAAAAACTGCCCTGCTCCTGTAAAAATTAAAATTGCACTCAAGATTCCAAAATACCAAGCCAAATGCAACTTAGAAAACAGAATCCCAAACGCAATTCCAAGCGGCAAATAACCCATAAAAACCGGTAAAGTTTGCACAAAACTTCTAAACAATATCTCAACCCAAAAAAGCAAAAATCATCAATTAACCTGCAATCTCAAACTGCGGAATGTAAGAATTGCTCACTGCATTTGCAGCATAGCTTTTTACCATATATTCAAAAAGCTTTTTTTGTTGTTCCTTGTCGGTAGTATTTTGCGATTCTGCATTTGTGCTACTTGTATCAGTAGCCGTATTATTTGTGGTTGCAAAACCCTGCTTGGAATCCTGTGCCCCATTTTCTACCGCAACAGAATCCTTTGTAGAATCTGCTTCTTGGGATTCTTCGCTCTCTCTTGTCTGCTCTTTAAGCTCCTCTGCTCGCTCTTGTGCTTGCTCACTTCTTGCTTGCGCTTCCATTTGCGCAGCATTTGCAGCAACCTTGTAATCCTGCGGACTAGGGTCTGCTGGAGCCATTGCAGCAGAGGCAATCTGACGTGCATTTTGGATAGTCTCCTCTGGCGTTCTACCCTCTTTCATAGAGATTGGAACTTCGCCTGATGTTGCATACATTTTACCATCAGGTCCGCGTGTATAGCCAAAACTCGCCCCACCGCTTACGACACCTGCACCCGCACCGACATGTGCAGCTTCGTGCGCCCGCACACTTGCGTCAATAGCTGCTAGCTCACGCACATATTGTTGCTCGCTTGCATCTAATTTCTCTCCGTTAGGGGCTTCTGGAGCAGTTTCATCTGTATTTTGCGATTCTTTTGTATTATCTTGTATTTCCTCTGTTGGCTTACTAAAATCTCCTTGAGAATCTTGTGCTTTAAAATAATTGGAGTAATTTTGCAAATTAAAGTAAGCATTTGTTCCTATCTGCATCTGTATCTCCTTAATCCATTTATTTAAATATCTGTCTATAATACACATCTACGAGCCCACGAGACGCTCATG
>NZ_JAIEFA010000070.1 GCF_029067145.1 Helicobacter sp.
GTGTTATTATTTGCCATTAAGCTATTTGCGCTAAATCCTAGAGCTAAAAACGCAACCATAGGAAGAAATTTTGGCTTTAGACATTTGTAATCTTGATTGAAAGATTCGGTATAGGAATCTAAACAGGTTTTCATTTGAACTCCTTTTGTTTTGTTTTCTTTAACTCTATATTATATCTTAATTATGTTTAATAAACAAGGTGAAGCGCAAAGTTTATTTTGGGTTTTGTGAGAGGAAAATCTCATTTTCTAGCATTTTGAGTTCCTCTGCGCTAAAGCCTGCTTGCAAACGCGCATTAATGTTAAATTGTGCGTTGGCTTTGGGGAAAGAAAAATGATAATTTTTAAGAATCTCAAAATATTTTAAGGCTCGTTCCTTTGGGGCAATCTTTTCTTGTTCGCATACAAAATGAAACCATACATTGCCTTTGGATACATGCGCAATTTCATCTTGCAAAATTATCTCCAAAGTTTCTAAAAGCTCTCTTTTAATGGCGTGATGACTGCTTTGGACTTTGGCGCATAAAAAAGGATTAACATCTAAGCCCACCGCTTCCATTCCGCGTGGAATGAGTGCGATTCTATCTAGTAAAACATTACAATTTTTCATAGAATCCAAGAGCAAAGTATGCACGCCAAAATCTCCATATCGGAAACCTAGAATCTCCAAAAGTGCATTGAGTGCCAAAAAATGCTTTACTTCCTCGTTAGCGACTTCTACCCAATCACGATAAAATGTAAGTGGCAGATTCCTAAAACGATAGGCGCAGTCTAGTGCTAAATCAATCGCAGAAAATTCAATGTGCGCAACAGAATGCAAAAGATGCGCAACATTTAAATCTGTTTTTAGATACTTGCCTTGTGGAACTTTGTGAGGAGGGACAATCGGGCAAAAATGCGCGAAAGTCGGAATCCCTAGAGGCAAAATAGCTTGCTGGTGTTCTATGCTGAAGTTTGAAAAATTTTGCCAAATTTCTTGCGTTAGCGCACATTTCTCTTGCGCAGTTTTGGCATTTAATGCGTCAAAAAGCGCAGAAAATAGCTCGTGCGATTCCATATTTTCTCTTTAAAATACAGCTTTTAAGCCAATTAGAATCATTTTCACACCCATTGCCATAATAAAAACAAGCGCGATGCGTGAAAGCACATGCAAGGCGAGTTTGCCTAATATGCGTTCAATGCTAGCGGCAAAGTGAAAAAGCCCAAGCATAAAGGCAAAAGCCGCAATCACCGCAAAAATCGTGAGCATTAAGCCTTTTTCCTCCGACAAAACAACCACCGTAGAAAGCGTCCCGGGACCCACAAGCATAGGAAATGCCATAGGCACAATACTTTGATTGAGCAATTCACTTTTACTTAAGCCCTCGTGTTGTTGCATTTCTTTGTGGGAGGGTAGTAATAATCCCTTTGTGCTAACCAAAATGAGCAAGAAACCTCCTGCAATGCGCAAATGATTTAAATCTATTTTAAACAAAAAAGTCATAATAAAAGGACCTGTGAGCAAAAATAAAATCACAATGACAAAGGCGACATAGAGGATATTGCGAAAAAGACTTTGGCGCATTGTAGTTTCTAAATCGTCTGTCATAGAGATGAATTGCGGGAGATTGCCAAAAGGATTGAGGACGGCAATAATTGTAATAGCAATAAGCAAAAGGCTATAAAGTTGAGATTCTATTCCAGCAAACATTTTTTCTTCTTAAAATGGAGTTTTGAGAATTTTAGTAAAATTAAAGCGAAAAATCAACCTTGTTTTTTTGGATTCTTTTAGGCGAGAAGTTATTTAAATTTGGAATCCCTAATGGATTTATTAAGAAAGAATGGTTAGCACTTAGAATCTTAAAGATTCCAAATGCTGAAGAAGTGAAAAGCAGATTAAGCTTTCTTTTCGCTTACGATTTCTACGATATTGTCTCCCACCATTACAGCAATTTTTGCCATAAATTCTTCAGGGCTTGTAAATCCTACGCAAGAGCAGTTGATTTCGCCCAAAATATAGCGGTCTGCGCCTTTTTCATCGGTGTCTAGGATAAAGTCTGCCGTCCAAATGAGTGGCAAGTCATAATTACCAAGTTTGCTTTTGATTTGTGGAAGTTGTCCTAAGAACCAATCTACTAATGTTTGCCAATCTTTTGGCTCATCGTAGCGATATTTTGCACCACTAAAGAGGGTAGCACTAAATGCGTCGCCTCCTTCGGCTGGTTTTTTATGCACAACATAAACAGGAGTTTTGTAAAGCATAAGGATTCTAATCTCACCCTCTTTGATACGAGGCAAGAAAGTCATATCTACAAGCATACCATTATCACCAACCAAATAATGCTCGCAGAAATCCATAAATTCACCTAACTTGCGTTCTTCAGTGTGATTGTCTTTTGCCTCTGTGCAGATGATTTTTGTATCTAGTGGGAGGGATTCTACTTTATTATAATCACTGCTAGATTCTAGTCTTACACGCCAAATTCCCTCGCCTGTTGAACCACGATTTTGTTTTAAAACTCTTTCGCCTTTTGCAAGGGTTTTAGGAAAAGTTTTCTTGAAATCGTGTTTGTCACTGAAAGTTACTCCGATTCTTTTTGCTTCTGCTGGGTCATAATACGCATAAGTATCACTAGGCACTAAAGGAGTGTCTGCTAACTTTGTCAAAGCGTCTTTTGCTCCATAACCAATCATCGCGTCAGGGTGAGGCATACCCACAAGTCCATCAGCGCAAAGTTTGCGTAAAACATCAAAATAAAGTTTTTCTTCTTTTAGATTTCCGGGATTTACACGAGAAACATATCCATCGGCACTCTCGCGCACTTTTTTGTAAATCTCTTCTCTCTTGCTAGAATCACGCAATGCTTCATCTGTAAGTTGCACAACTTCTGCATTCCAACCCTTTGCTTTAAGAGCATCTACCATTGGCATTGTGTCTTTTCTGTGTCCATCTGCACCTTTATCACTACCGCCTACTGCTTCAAAAAAGACAATATTCTTTTTCATATTTCCTCCAAAAATTAAATTATGATTTATAAAGGTATCAAAATAAGGCTTAAAGTTTTTATTTTTAGGGTAAATTTAATTGGATTCCCCTTATTAGCGCGTTACTAAATGATACAAGACAAAGTATTGTATTTTCTTGTTATTGTGAGTTTTTTATTTCGTATATTCAAGGAAGGGCTAACGAAACAATGGAACACAATCCCGCAAAAAGATAAAATTAATGGATTGATTGTCGCACAAAATGCCCGCTTTTTCCTCCGCTTTTTTCCACCAAATAAATTTCACTTAAAACCATTGTTTTGTCTATTGCCTTGACCATATCATAAATCGTAAGCAGTCCAATATTAACGCCCATTAAGGCTTCCATTTCCACGCCGGTTTGTCCATAGGTTTTTACGCGCACTTCCAAAACAAACGCATTTTCACTTGCAATTTCTATCGTTTCACACTTCACACTTGTTAAGAAAAGAGGGTGGCACATAGGAATCAGCTCGCTTGTGCGTTTCGCACCCATAATCGCCGCAATGATTGCAGTTTGTAGCACTGCGCCCTTTTTTACTCTTTGTTCTTTGATTGCGCAAAAGGCTTCATAGTTCATCGTGATTTTGCCCCTTGCGATTGCCTCTCTGTGTGTGGAATCTTTTGCCGAGACATCTACCATTTTGGGATTTTGTCGTTCATCTAAATGTGTAAGTTCCATATCTTTAACCCTTTATAATAATTTGTAAATGATGATTTTGTCATTTTTTAACACTTTTTGGAATAGATTTTTATCCAAATTTTCAAAAAATAAACCTTTAAGATAAAAACTTTCCAAATAAGATTCCGCGCAAAGCAGAGTTTTTCCATTGGGCAAAAAGACAGCTACAAGTGAGCTTTGCGTATCAAAGATTTGTGTTGTATGCTGCTTTAAATCTATGCTTTTAAGAATCTTAAAATGCAAGTTTTGTGTAGCAACCTCGCCTGTGTTTGGATTTAAGGTAATATTGTTTTTGAAATAAATCTTATCCTTTGTTGCTTCAAGAGAAAGTGCAAAAAAATCAAGACTTTTTGGCTTTCCATTACTTAAATCCACTTGGGAAAAACGCATTACATTGGGGAAAATCTCAAGCATTCTCCAAGGCAAAATAAAATAAAGCTCACTAGGGGAAGATTCCCACTCTTGCTTGTTTTTAAGGTTTTCTAATGTGTTTGGAATCCCGAGCGTTTGAAAATGAGATTCCAAAATCTCGCCCTTTAAAAGCATTTTGGCTAGATTGTAGCTTATCCTCTCTTCTTTTGTGCTAAGCGCAAGGCTAATAGGAAAATTTTGCATTCCTGAATGCCTCCCGCCATCTACAAAGGTTTGTAGGTCACTAAAATAATGCACAAAATAGCCATAATCCCACCAAGTGAGTGCAAAATCTCCCTTTTTGGTAGGAATAGAGCGCAAAATCTCTGCTTCGCTTGCTTCCAAAATCGGAGCAACGACATAATTTCTAATATGCCATAAATGTGGCGCAATCGCAAGTAAAATCAAGCAAGTAAGCAGAAAAAAATTTGGGATTCTGTATGGAAAGTTTTTTAAAATTTCTTGGAGTTTAAAAAGCAAAAATCCCATTCCAAGCGCAGAGAGAGGCACAGCATAAAAGCTAAAACGTAAGCCTTGCACAAGAGCAAAACAGCCAAGAGCCAAAAAGGGCAGAAAAAGAGCGAATCTTTTGTTATTGAAAATCAATCCAAAATAGCCCAAAATACCTAAAATAAACCAAGCAATTCCACCGCTAACACGATAGGCAAACTCGCTAAAATCAATGCTAGAAACTTCTGCAATGGAATCCAAAACATTAAAATAATACAATCCTGTATTTGTAGCATCAGGCATTCCAGCGAAATAACTGCTTAAATAATGGCTTTGCAAAAGGCTTGGCGAAAATTTCCATAATAAAAGACTTAGATTACACAAAAAATAAAGAAAAAATAAAATCTTAGGAATTGGAAAGGTTTTGTGTAAGAAACCTAAGAAAAATCCCAAAAAGAATCCTAAAAATACCCAAATCCAAATTAATTTTGGGAAAAAAGCACTGAAAGTTAGAATCGCAAATAAGCCTAAAATAATCCATTGCGTTGGAGATTCCTTTGAGGATTTGCTGCATAAGTCTTTCAAGAAAAAGCACAATAAAATCAAGAGATAACCCAATAAAATATAACGCAAATGGGAATAATACAAAAGCGAAAAAGCACTCAAAGAAAAGAGAATCGCAAAATCTAATGCTTTTTGTGTCCTAAGAGTGCGTAGAATCATCGCCCCAACGCCAAAGCCCAAAACAATAACAAGCATATCTGTATCATAATAACCAAACATTGTGCGATTGTAATAACTCACGCTCATTGCGCTTAAAAATCCGCTGAATGCGCACGGAATCGCTCCAAAATTGCGCGTCAAAGCCATTAGAGGAAACACAATCAAACTGCCAAAGATTGCGGGGAGGGTGAATAGAATCTGCTCCAAATTAAAGGGCAAGCAAAGGGCAAGGAATGCAGTCAAGAGAGAAAGAATCTCGCTTGTGGATTTATAAAGGCTTGGGTGAGGGGGGTTTGAAAGAGTCAAAAAGCCTTGCAAATACTCTTGAATGCTTTGCCAAATAGGAGATTGCCAAATCTTCCAAGTGAAAGATTGCCAAAATTCTTGATAAAGTCTTAAGAGTTCTTTCGCGCCTTGTGCGTAGAAATAACCATCGTGCGTGTTGAGTAAAGGGGCTTGATTGTAAAAATATTGTGGATAGGCACTGAGCGAGAAAGGATAATAAAGCCGAAATGCAATGCAAAGAAAAAAGACAAAAAATGCTAGACTAAGAAAGGATTTAAAGCGCATTCTTTTCCCGCGATTCTTTTTGTAGTTTTTTGACTTGTTTGTAAAATGCTATCATTCCGCCTTTGTGGATTGTTTTGCAGGCTTGAATCAAGCTCGCACCTAAGCGATAGGAGAAAGTTTGCTTTTCGTGGATTGCGCTTTTATAATCCTCATAAGATTCCAAAGGAGGGAGTTTTAAATGGGGGGATTTAGCAATAATTTGCGCATAAAATCTTGCTTCTTGCCTGTGTTTCAAAGCAATAAAAGCAAGAATAAAAGGCAATTTTAAGCAACCCCAAAAGCTTAGATAGTTTTGAATGATTGCATAGCCTAATTTGTAGGAGAGATGATAACGAATCCTCTCATAACCATAAGTTGTGTTGGCGATAAATCCCTTTGTATTTGGGCTTCCGCCTGCATCTAGCCATTGCTTATAATACAGATTCCATTCTTGCCAGATTTGATTGCAAAGCCGATTGTTCCAAAAGCGATTTTTTGAACCATACGCGTGAATCAGGATAGGATTTTGATTTTTGCGCCACAGCACGCTTCCACAATAACGATTGTCTAATACTTTAGTTTTTAATTTTTTTTCAAAAATCAGCAAAGAGAAAATAGCTTGGTCGTTTAGCGTATGTTTTGCGCTTTGGGAATAAATAAAATCATAACATTCTAGCGGATTTTTTAAAGTATCGTTAAAAACAATAATCCCTGTTCTGTATATTTCAAGATTCGCAAACTCTTGCGGCGCAGAAGGTAGGCTTGCTTTAAGCTTGTTTTTACCACGATTGGCGGCTAGCATATAATCTCCCATTAAATGCTTCAAATGTCTAATTTCGTGGAGTAATAAAATATCAAAATCCAAATAAATGACGCATTCGCATTCTTGTAGGTATTTCAAGCCTTCAAAACAGGCATAAACCATATGCGTCCAACGATTCAAAAAGGAATCATTGCTCAAATCTATGGGCGTTTGGCGGTAGGCATTGAGTTTAGCGATAAAATCCTCTTTGGTAAAAGTTGCAAATTTAATCTCACTCGCTCCAGCGATTTGCTTTAAGGCTTTTTTGTCGCTCTCGCTAAAACCATCGTGAATCAAGTAAAAAATATCCACCTTTTCGCCTTTTTCATTGCATTTTGCCTTGATATTCGCAAGAAGCGTGCCAATCACAAAGGCAGAATCGCAAGTCGCACAAAGCAAGATTCCTAATGGGTATTTTTTCATTGATTTGTCCAAGTTTGATAATTGATAGTTTTTAGCGATGTAAAAAGATATTTTATAATAATTTTTGCAAATTTTCTAAACAATGCAATAGAATCTTAACAAGTGAGATTCTGTATTATAGATTGCCACGCCAATAAATCAGCTCGCAATGACAAAGGAAAAAACACGCAAGGAAGATGCGGGATTTGTTTTTAGCCTATAAGGACGATTATGCGTTATCTTGCGGTTTGTGAGGATTTTTTGAAAAACCACCACAGCCGCAGCCACAACCCTTATCTTTCTTAGGGTAAAGTTTATAGCCAAAATATAGGAGCGCACCAACGAAAATAAGTCCTAAAATAAAAGTTTCCATTTAACCTTCAAAACAAGATTCTATGAGATTCATAGAATCTTAAAATTTAACCATTAAAACGCATAAACAATTTCTACTTTGAATTGATTTCTATCTTCTGAATCTGTTTGCGGAGAAATATAATTTCCGCTGCGCTCGGTTTTCAAAAACGCATAATAGACATAGATTTCTAAGTTTTCATTGTATCCCCAAGTAAAATTTGGGGTAATTTCATAAAAGTCAATGTCTGTTGTAGTGCGACTTGGAATATCTTTGACTTTATTTTTACCATTGACATAATCTATTCCAATATTTAGATTTTCAAGCAAATCATAAGACAAAGACGCATAAAAGACATCTAAGTCTTTTTCTGTATTTTTGTTGATTGCGCCCCCAATCGCAGAAAAATTCACTCCTGTGGCGTCGTAATTATCAAACCAAACCGCGCCCGCCATTTGCAATGCACCCTCATCGTCCAAAGAGACTGCGAAATTATCTTTTGTGTTGGTAATGTAGCCAAGATTAAAACCTAATGGAATCTCTAATTTTGCTAAATCTACACCGGCTTCAAGGCTGATAAAGTCGCTTTTTGTTTGCATTTTATTATAAGCTCCACCCAAAGCTTGCACGAGAGTTGCCACCCCAGAGCTTTGTGTTTGTGCGTAGGCGTATTGTCCGCTTAAATGAAAGAAATCTTGATAGAATCCGAGTTGATAAAAGAATGCGGAATCCACAATATCATCGATATGGAAATACCAAAGTTGTGATTCTATGTTACCAAAGTCAAACTCCCAATTCCCAATTCCCGCAAGCAGATAGAGCGGTTTAGTAATGCTTGCTTCTTCTGGTAAATCGTCTTTTAAATCATCTAATGCCCAAGAGTCAAACGCCCCTGCGACTAAACTAACGCTAGGCAAATCACTATTAACAATCAAAATACCCGTTCCTCTATCCTCTCCCCCGTCATTTAAAGGCGTATCTAAGCGCATTTTTCCAAGAGTGATATTTGTGCTTGTAGAATCCGGTGTAATCAAGGCATTAAAGGTGCTTACACCAAAACTATTGTCCTTGCCAGAACCTAACCCATAACCCAAAAAGGATTCCGAATTGTCTATTGTGCCATCTTCGTTTAAATCCACGCCTTTGCCGTGATTTGTATTTTGAGAATTTTCATAATAAATTCCGAGATTAAGTGCGAGATTCTCTGAAGCAGGGATTTTAAACTCTGCTTCTGCGTGCCAAGTATGCTCTACATCGCCGCTTTTTTCGCCGTCCTTGTTAAATTGAGGATTCCTAAAACGATTATCTTCATATTCATAACGCAAAAATCCGCTGATATCTATTCCCTTTATTGCTTCCTCTAAGCTTTGCGCATTTGCGTTTATCGCAAGAGCCAAAAGCCCCACTAGACTTAAACTTGATTTTTTAATGTTCATAAAAACTCCTTTATTACTAAATTTCAATCAAGGTGATTAAAAATGAGATAGAATCTTAAATCAATAATACTTAAATAATAATAATTATCATAATGAAATTTTAAAAATTTGAGGATTTTTCCTAAAAAACTTGAAACCAAGAGTTCATCTTGCTTAATTCATAATTATATTTGGTATAATGTGCCGAATCTTTTAATTTTAGGAGTGTTTAAATGAAAAAGTATTTGAAAAAGATTTCTAACCCAAGCATTGTGGGTGCATTTAGTAAAAGCGGTTTAGGATTAGCCGCTGTGCTTCTTATTGTAGGTTGTGGTAGCTCACAAGAAACAGATAAAAGTGGCATTCAAGAAGCGGTTAAGAAAGGCGTAACCGTTACGATTGAAAAACAACCCGACGGAAGTTATAAGATTCTTGACGAAGTCCCAAGCGCGCAAACACGAGTAATTTTGCGAGAAAATGGACAAGAAAGAATCCTAAGTCAAGCAGAAATCGACCAAATCATTGCAGAGGAAAACAAAAAAATAGAAGCAGGCACTTCACAGCTTACCAACCCAACAGGCGCAGGATTGTCTCTAGGAGAAACAATCTTGGCAAGTGCGGCGGGTGCAGTTTTGGGAAGCTGGATTGGAAGCAAGCTTTTTAATAATCAAAACTATCAAGCCCAACAAAGAACAAGCTATAAAACCCCACAAGCCTATGAACGTTCTCAAAACTCTTTTAAACAAAATGCAAATGCAAAAACAGGGACAACGGCGGGGAAAAGCGGGTTTTATTCTCCAAATAACACAGGCTCTACGCAGAATCGCTCCACAACAAGCACAAGACAAAGTTATGGTGGCTAAAAATGCAGATTTTAAACACGCAACCGCTTAATAATGCAGATTTGGAGGATTTAGGGCTTAGTTGGCATACCGATGTAGATTCCACACCTTATGTCAGCGATGAGATTATAGAAATCAGTGAGGAAGAAGCGCAAGGATTCTATAATGCGGCAAATGAGCTTTATGATATGTATGCAGAAGCGGGGCAATATGTCATAGACAATGATTTGTTTTTTGAGCTTGGAATCCCCTTTAATCTTGTAGAAGCTATTGAGCGAAGTTGGGAGGAGGAAGTGCATTGGCATTTGTATGGACGCTTTGACTTAGCAGGAGGATTGGATGGCAATCCAATTAAGCTCTTAGAATTTAATGCGGACACTCCCACAATGGTGTATGAAAGTGCAATCATTCAATGGGCACTTTTAAAGAAAAATGGTTTTAAAGAATCCTTACAGTTTAATAATCTTTATGAGGCATTAGGAGATAATTTTAAACGAATGATTACTTTAGGAGAGGATATTTCTCATTTTAACGAAATTTATGAGGGTTGGAAGATTCTTTTTTCTAGTATTTCAGGAAGTGAGGAAGAAGAACGCACGGTAAGATTGCTAGAAGTCATTGCTAAAGAAGCAGGGTTTGAAACAAATTTCTGCTATGCGCACGAAGCGATATTAAATGAGACAGAGGGCTTAAGCTTTGAGGGGACAAATTACGAATTTTGGTTTAAATTGATTCCTTGGGAAAGTATCGCAGTAGATGAGCCAGAATTAGCACAGCTAATGACTGCTATGATTGCAAACAAAAACACAATCTTTCTAAATCCTGCTTATACTTTGATGTTTCAAAGTAAGCGAATGCTAAAAATTCTATGGGATTTGTTTCCTAATCACCCCTTATTGCTTGAAACTTCCTATGAGCCGCTTAATCAAAAGCAGGTTAAAAAACACGCCTTTGGCAGAGAAGGAGAGAGTGTAAGTATTTTGGATGCACAAGGAAAGATTCTAAAAAGTTGTAGCGGAGAGTATGACAACTATCCCGAAATTTATCAAGCTTTTGCGACACAAAACCATCATAATGGAAGCCTTTATCAGCCTAATGTTTTTTATGCTTACGAAGCTTGCGCATTGGGATTCCGCAAGGGCGGAGAGATTTTGGATAATATGTCCAAATTTGTAGCACATAAGATTCGGTAAGACAAAATTCAAGGCTATTTTTTAGGGTTTTAAATTATTGCATAGCTTTTTGGCTGTGGTATTTGTGAAGGAAAAAAATGGAATCTTTAAATCATCTCAATAGCATTAATGACTTCAACGAAGCAAAACAAGTCATTCCCGGTGGCGTTAATTCCCCTGTTCGTGCCTTTAAAAGTGTGGGTGGCACGCCACCTTTTATCACCAGCGGGCGCGGCGCATATTTGATTGATGAGGACGGCAATCGTTACATTGACTTTGTGCAAAGTTGGGGACCTCTGATTTTTGGACATTGCGATAAGGATATTGAAGAAGCGGTGATAGAATCCGTGAAAAAAGGCTTGTCTTTTGGCGCGCCCACGACTTTAGAAACAGCGCTTGCAAAAGAAGTCATCAGCATTGTAGAGGAAGTAGAAAAAATCCGCTTCGTTTCAAGCGGAACAGAAGCAACAATGAGTGCGATTCGTCTTGCGCGTGCCTTTAGCGGCAGAGAGGATATTATCAAGTTTGAAGGTTGCTATCACGGGCATAGTGATTCTTTGTTAGTCTCTGCTGGAAGTGGAATGGCAACCTTTGGCAACCCTAGCTCACCGGGCGTGCCGCAAGATTTCACGAAGCATACATTAGTCGCGCAATACAACGATTTGGCAAGTGTGGAATCCTGCATTGCCCTAAGTCAAAAGCAAGGCAAGGGTGTTGCTTGCGTGATTATTGAACCCATAGCAGGAAATATGGGGCTTGTGCCAAGCGAAGTGGAGTTTTTGGAGGGGTTAAGAATGCTTTGTGATAAGCACGGGATTCTATTAATCCTAGATGAAGTGATGAGCGGTTTTAGGGCGAGCTTGTGCGGTTCGCAAGCCTTTTATAAAGTGCGAGGGGATTTGGTAACCTTTGGCAAAGTCATTGGAGGCGGAATGCCGGTAGGCGCATTTGGCGGGAGAGCGGAGATTATGGATTTGCTTTCTCCCAAAGGTGCAGTTTATCAAGCTGGAACTTTGAGCGGAAACCCTGTGGCAATGAGTGCAGGGCTTGTTTCCTTGCGCAAACTAAAAGAGGATTCCAAAATTTATGAGAGATTGGAGGGCTTAGCCTTAAAGCTCGCGCAAGGGCTAGAAAGCCTCTGTGCAGAATTTCAGATTCCTTTGCAAACCTGCGTGCGCGGAAGTATGTTTGGATTCTTTTTTAACGATAAAAAGGTAAGAAATTTTCAAGACGCACTGAAAAGTGATACAGAAATGTTTGCGCGCTTTCATCAAGGAATGTTGAATAAGGGAGTTTATTTTGCCGCTTCGCAGTTTGAAACAGGATTTATTTGTGCGGCAATGAATGAGGAACTCATTGAGGGCGTGTTGGAGAGGGCAAGAGAGGTTTTGTTGGAGATTCGCACTTATGGAAAGTAAGCAAGATTTGCAAGATTCCAATCAAAAAATAGGCGAGGGGGAATCGCAGAGTGTGGATTCTAAACCCAAAGAGGAATTAAAATACAAAGATGCGCTACTAGCATATTCTAATGCGACATTAGGAATCTCAATGGTTGTCGCGGTGCTGATTGGGGTAGGGATTGGCTATGGCTTAGAATCACTCTTTGGCGTGCGCTGGCTCTTTTGGCTAGGCGTTGTGTGGGGAGTGTGTGCGGCGATTTTGAATGTTTATAAAGCCTACAAGCGTCAAAAGCGCGAACTAGACGAGCTCGCAAAAGACCCAAAATACGCCTACAATGCAAACAATCCCAAAGCATTTGATGATGAGGACGATGATTAAAGGCAAATGAAAAAATTCTCTTTGCTATCTGCCTTTATTGTGTTCGTTTGCTTGTGCTTGTGGATTGGCTTTGATGGAATCTTTGCGCTGAATTTTGCCTTTGCGATTCTGTCTTTTGTGCTGATTGTCTCTATCGTGTTTTATGCACAAAAGCGCAAAATCCAAAGTCTGATTCAAAATGCAAGCCAAGAGGAACTAGAAGCCTTGAGTGAAGCGTATAAAAGCAAACAAGAAAGATTGCAAGAGGAAGAGGAGGAGTTTTGGGGGGAATTAGAGGTGCAAGAGGATTCTAAAAATCTTGCACAATCCACGCAATCTACACGAACAGAATCCAAGCAAGTGCAATCCGCACAGCTCACACAATCCGAGCAAGCAGAATCGCAAAGGAATTTTAAGCCGCCAAAAACGCTAAAAACTCGCTTTTGGCACAATTTCAGCGCGCAAAACACCAAAACAGGCGCGAAAATATTTTTTTATCCTCTGCGGCTTTTTGCGTATGGATTCCTTATTGTCGGAATCTTATTTCTTATTTCACAGCAATTTTTTAATGCTTTAGCCTTTTTTAGCGGGCTAGTCTTTGCAAATATTCTTGTCGTGCTGTTTCTCTTTATGAGAGACTAATTTCTTGTGCAATTACTGATTAAGATTCCATTGTAAAGTTTGACACTTATGCAAGATTATGAATTGTCAAGATTCCTTGCAAAATCTCGCAATGACGCTCGCTTTTTACCTTGCCCACACCTGCAAATCCAAATCCTACCCATAGGACATACAAAAACAAGGAGAATCCTAAATTTTAAGGATTTACGACCTTACACTTCCATATTTAAGTGGTTTTGCGCAGTGTTTTGCAAGGATTCTTGCATTTTATTTTGAATTGTCTGCATATTTGCCCCGCTAACTCTAAAAGTGAAATGCAAATTGCTATCTTGTTTATCAACTTGTGCTTTTTGCAGTGATTCTTTCAATGCCTTTTGCTTCTCTAATCGCTTTTGTTCTTGTTTTTCTTTTAATCTCTCCTCCTCTTGTTTGCGCGCTGCATTCTCTCTTGCGATTCTGCCATCAGGGTCGCTTGAGCCGCTTGTTATCATCGTGATTTTTCCTTTGGCGTCTATGCTGTAACTTACCTGCGTGAGAGTTCCTGCAAACATTCCTGTATTTAAGGATTGCATTGCTTGCAAATTCTCCTCTAACCACTGCATTTTTTCTGGATTTTTCAGTGCTTCTTGCAAGAAAGCAGGGGATACATTAATGGAAGCGGGGATTCCCTCAATAGTCTTACCTGCCTGATTAAGCCCATATTTTTGCTTTAATTCCTCTTGCAACTCCTCCAAAGTTTGCGGCTTTTTAGAATCGTTGGTGATAGTTGTAGCTGCCATATCCTCTGTTTCAAAATAGCTGACGAGTTTTGCTCCTAATTGCCGCTGCGCATTTGCCTTTGCTGCTTGATAACCGCTTGTGTTTGCGTGAATGGGATTCATCACTACTCCTAAGAATTAATTTTAGGAATATATCGGCTTTTTTAAAAAATTTATAACTAATTCATAATTTCTGTTGTGTTTTTTAGTTTTTGTTTGTCAAAATGCGTGTAAATACGCGAAGTATCCAAACTCGCGTGCCCAAGTGCTTCTTGGACTAGCACCAAATCTTGGCTTTTTTGATAGAGTAGGGTGGCAAAACTATGCCGCAGCATATGCGCGCCATTTTTCTCCTTACGGATTCCATTTGTAAGCAAAACTTGCTCAACAATGCGACTTATATAGGCTTGAGTAAGATTTTTGCCTTTTTGATTACAAAAAACCAAATCGTCTTGCACTTCGTTAGGGCGAGAGTTTATCCAGCTTGAGAAATCGCAATCAATATTTTTTGCTTTTATCATTACGACGCGTGGCTTATTGCCTTTGCCACGCACTTGAATGATGAAAAATTCCCCATCTAGCATAATGTCTTTGATTTTCAGATTCAACGCCTCACTGACGCGAATCCCTGTATAAATAATGATTTTTAATAGCAGACGATTGCGTGCGCCCAAAGATTCGTGTTTAAAGGGAAAACAATCAATGCCATTTAAGAAGCGGCGCACTTCATCTTCATTCATATAAGAGGGCAATTTTTGCCCACTTTTACCGCGCAATCCGCCCCAATTTTTGAGTTCAATATGGAAATTATAAGAAGCCCCTTCGTCGTCTTCATTTTGTTTATCAATGAAACTAAAGAAATTTAAAAGTGTCATACGATAGTTTTTTTTGGTTGCGTCTGAAAGTGCGCTTGTATGGATAGTCAAAAACTCCTTAAGCATTTCTTCATCTACTTCTTTTAGGCTCGCAAGCCCCAAATAATTTAAGTAATCATAAAGTTTTAAAAGCGGCTGAATGTAAGTGTTAATACCAATTAATCCAGCATTACGACATTGTTTGCAAATTTCTTTCAAACCTTGAATTTCTGTGATTCCACGTCTTAATTGATTCAAAGCAGCAATGATTTCCTTTTTGTCTTTTACTTGATGATTGGACAAGCTATTAAGTTTGCTATAAACAAAACGTTCCATCCAAAATAATAAATTATTGGGAAAATCATCTTTGAAATCAAGCGGATAACGCATTATAAATCCTTAAATAAAATAAAGTTTAATAAAAATGAGTTTTTGATTATAGCAGAAATCTAGGATAAAAATTTTAAATTTTGTATTGAAAACTATAATTTTCAAACTTTTTTATTTGGAATCGCAAAAATATGCTTGTGGATTCTATGCACTCTATTTTTTAATTTTTGTCCATTTTTTTGTTCTTGCTCTAAAGTTTTTTGAGACTTTTACGATATTATAATATATTTAAAATTTTGGGAGCGAAAAATGGCAATTTCATTTCAAAACAACAATCCGTTTGGCACTTTTAATAATCCTTTTGCGAGCAATACATTTGAGAATCTCAAGCCACATATCAAGCAAAATGGCAGAGAATCTAGCACAAAAGAATCAAAAAAAGTGAATGAAAACATAGGAAATCAGGCGACAGAAACAACGAAAAACCCATTGGACGCATTAAGGTCAAGTCTCACAAGCAAGGTTTTGGGTGGGCTTTTGAACTTTGGGCTACAAAATGCAAAAAATAATGTAGCAAATTTGCATAATCTTAGAACTCTGCCCAATGAAATGAAGCCAAAAGAGGAGCAAGGCAAGCCTCTAACATTTTCAAATCCGCTAGACACTTTAAAGGAAGTTACAAAACGAGATACAAGCAAAAATACGCCTGAATTAAATGAACTAACATTTCTCAATGGCGACAAAGCAGGTGCTATTGGCAGTGTGAAGCCAGAGGATATAAATATTGTCCATGCAAGTAGCATTGAAATCCAAGAGAGTATCACCTACACAATCAGCTATGATAGTGCAAGTGGGCAGTATGCACAAAGCCTCTCCTACTCCTCCTCTCTAGTTGCAAATTTTGATTCTGAAATCACAGATAAAAATGGCAACACTTTCATTTCGCGCACACAGCTTGTAATGGGCAAAAGTCTTGAAAGTCAAATCACAGGTGGTGTAGAGAGTGTCAATGACACACTTAAAGGTTTCTTGGAGGGACAAAAATTTGCACTAGAATATGATGGCGAACTAGACGAAGAAAGCTTCAAAAACAGCGGATTAGATAATATGCTTTTGATTATGGATAGCAAGAATAATGCTATTGCAAATGCCTTTAAAGAAGTTTTGGGACAGAAAAATGACTTCGGTAAAGTCTATGGAAGAGCCGATGAAGAGCTAGTTTCACTCTTTGAAAATTTGCATAATGTCTTAAGCTCGTCTTTGAATATTTTCTTGGGCATTGGCGAAAATACCGATTCCAAAAACGCACTAAGCAATATTGGAAGCTTCAGTGCAAAGGAATACAATCTTAGCATTACTACCGCAAAAATTGACGCCCAAAAGGTAGCACAAAATGAACAACAATGGCGGGCAAAAGAAATAGAAATTGAAAGTTTGGAGCTTAGTTTCTTGAGCGCAAATTTACACACAAGCTCTTTTACATTTAATGCTTAAGAGCTTGAAACAAATATCATAAAGGTTACAAAATGGCAATTTCATTTCAAAACAATTCATTCAAAAATCCTTTTATTACAGCAAGCGGGTTTGAGAATCTTAAGCCAAGAATGAGTAAAGAGCAAACAAGCGATGCGGAATCCAAAAATACAAAAACAGACACAGAAGATAAAACAATCACACTCAATAATGAAGTCAAGCAAAAACTGCTAAATATTAGCCCCATAGATAAAGCGCAAAATAGTCTAGCCAATGTAATGTTGAGGAATCTAGCGGACGCACTAGAGGGTGGATACAATGAATATGTTGAATTAATGCTAGATAGCATTATCCAAAACTCCAAATTACCCGCTTCAAGTGCTAATGCGCCGGGCGGCTCTAAAGGAGGCGTGTATATAGGTTCAATCTTTAATACCGCAAGTGTTGAATTTACACAAAGCCTCACCTATACTTTAAGCTACAATAGCCAAAGCGCAGAATATTCACAAAGTTTGCAATATTCCACTTCTTTTGTTGCAAGCTTTAATGCGCAATTTACCGACAAAAATGGCAATAAAATGAAGACACAAAATCAATTCGCATTGGGCAAGAATTTTGAAAATCAACTCACTAATGGACAAGAATCCATTTCCTCTGCCCTCAAAAATCTTTTAGAGGGACAAACTTTTAATATAGATTTTGATGGCGATTTCAACGACTTTGGCGAGAGTTTGCAAAGCGGGCTTAATAATATGCTTTTTTTGTTTGAAACCAACAATTCTTCTGCTAAAACACAAGAAAAATCTAGCTTGCAAACAAAAGAAGATAAAGTGGATTTTCTCCAGAACTTGATTAATTCTAGCCTTGAAATGTTTGTTGGGATTCCTAAAGAAAACCAAAACAACCCTGTCCTGCAAGATTGGCTTAAAAGCTCGGATACACTCACAATTTCCGCTTCTTATGAACATTTAAGTGCGCAGTGGATTGGCAAAAAAATGAACAATTCCGAATCTGGGATTTGGTGGTATGGTTCTTATTCTTCTGGGAGCGCGACTTTGAAAATTGAAGCTTAAATTTCAAGGGATTCTATCCCTTGTTTCTTATTTTCTTACTCCCCTACTCTCTTTTGCTACGCTTTTTCCTTTGCCCTACCCTTAAATTAAAAATCAAGTTCGTGCGTGAGGTTTTTAAACTTAATATCCTCTAATTGTTTTTTGATATGCTTATTTTCCTCATTTAAAGAATCTAATTGTGCTTGAAGTTGAATGAGATTGCGACTTGCATAATAGATATTGTTGCGGATATAAATTTTAGGCATAAAGAGCAGCAAGGTTGCAAACATTGCAATCAATAGCATACATACAACCTTAAATGGAATCTCTTTAGAGCTGAAATCCACTGCCAAAACCGCTTCTTTTTCTTGTGGATTTAAGCTTGTTGTTTGTGGCGTTTCTGCATTAAGGGACAAATCCACCTCTTTTGTTTTTAGCATTAAATCATCTAACAAAACAAGATTTTCTTTGGAATCTTGAAAAAACAAATTTTCTTGAATTGTTGGCGTAGAATCTTGATTTATTTTTTGATAACGTTCCTCTAAAAAATCTAAATTTTCTTCTAGGATTTCACTTTCTTTTTTGGTAAATCTCTCCCAAAAGCTACATTTTCGTATTTTATCTTTTTGCTCTAAGCGCAAATTTTCATAAGATTCCATTATTCCACACTTCCAAATTCAAAACTACGTAATTTTGCACTGCGTGAGCGTAGATTCGCGCTTATCTCCTCTTTAGGGGCGCACAAAGGTTTTTTGTAGAGATTCCGCCCCTTTTGATGATTGTTTCCGCAAACACATCGTATCGCCCCACTCCCGCAAATACATTTTCTCTCCCATTCTTTAAAGGCAGTTTTAACCAATCTATCCTCTAGCGAATGAAAAGAGATAATAGAGAGCCTTGCCCCTTTTTGTAGCGGGTGATTTTCTATGTTTTCAAGCAGACGCTTGAGTTCTCCTAATTCATCATTTACTGCGATTCTTAAAGCTTGAAAGGCTTGTGTTGCAGGGTGAATCTTTGGGTGCTTAAAGTGCTTGGCAATAAGGGAGCTTAAGGCTTTTGAGCTTGTAATTTTCTCTGTTTTGCGTGATTCCACAATCAAACGCGCAAGCTTTTTATACTCCCTAATCTCTCCAAAATCTCTAAAAATTTGCTCCAATTGATTGGGAGTATAATGATTTATGATTTCTTTTGCATTTAAAATTTGTTCTTGATTCATTCGCATATCCAGTGTTTCTGAATCAAAGCAGAATCCGCGACTTCTATCATCAAATTGCAAAGAAGAAACGCCAATATCTGCCAAGATTCCAATAATGTTTTTGTGTGATTCCACATTCTCCAAAAGTTGCTTTAGCACCTCGCTATATCTACCAAATTGATAAGAAAATCTCTTTCCAAACCCTCTTAATCGCTCACTAGCAAAAGCAATAGCGTTTTTATCTTGGTCAATTCCTATAATTTCAAGTTCAGGATAAGCCCTTAAGAGTGCCTCACTATGCCCCCCAAACCCCAAGGTGCAGTCAATTAGCACCCCACCCTTTTGTATTAGGGGTGTTTGGAAAGATTCTACGACTTGATTTAATAAAACAGGAATATGTGGAATATCCATTGCAATCCTATTCTTGCAAGCGAGAAATTTGCGCACCCAATTTTGTGAGCTTTGCTTCCAAATCTTCATAGCCTCTATCCAAATGATAGATTCTGTGAATGTTTGTTTCACCCTTTGCAACAAGACCTGCAAGCACTAAGGCGCTAGAAGCGCGTAAATCTGTCGCCATAACATCTGCACCGATTAATTCGCTGATTCCATAGATGGTTGCAGTATTTCCTCGCAAACTAATGTTTGCACCCATTCTTTGTAGCTCACTTACGTGCATAAAGCGATTTTCAAACAATCTTTCTTCAATAATACTACTTCCCTCACATTGTGTTGCAAGTGCCATAAATTGTGCTTGCATATCTGTGGGAAATCCCGGATATTCTGTCGTAGAAAGCTCGAAGCAATTGCGTTTTTGAGCGGGATAAATCGTAATGGAATCGTAGTTAAAGGTGAGTTTAAAGCCAATCTCCTCTAACTTAGAGATGACTGCCCCTAAATGATTGGGATTAATTTTGTGTAAGGTGATTTGAGAATTTGTAATTGCGCCAGCACAAAGATAAGTTCCTGCTTCAATGCGGTCTGGAATCACGGCAATTTTTTCTGGTAATTTTAAGCCCTCCATATTTGTTCCATAGATTTCAATCTCATCACTCCCGATTCCATTAATCTCCACGCCACTTTCTTTTAGAATCTCGCAGAGTTGGACGACTTCAGGTTCTTTAGCTGCATTGATAATCGTTGTTTTGCCCTTTGCCATTGCCGCCGCCATTAGGATATTTTCTGTGCCTGTAACCGTGATTTTATCAAAATTAATCGTTGTGCCTTTCAATCCCTCTTTGGCAGTTGCGACAATATAACCTCCCTCAATACGAATCTCTGCACCCATTTTTTCTAATGCTTTAATATGCAAATCCACCGGACGCGCACCAATTGCGCAACCTCCGGGCAAACTCACTTCACAATGTCCAAATCTCCCTAAAAGTGGTCCTAAAACCAAGATAGAAGCACGCATTTTGCGCACAATATCATAAGTTGCTTTTGTGCTGTTGAGTTTGGAGATTTCTACGCTTGTTGTGTGGCTATCTATTTCGCAAACTTCACAACCTAGCATATCTAGGAGGCTAAAAAATGTCTTAATATCCACGACATTAGGCAAATTTTCAAGAATAACTTTTTTTGTCGTAAGCAAGGTTAATGCAATGAGGGGCAAGGCAGAATTTTTCGCTCCTGCGATATTGATTGCTCCTTGCAAACGCGTTTCACCCTTTAATGCTAAAAAATCCATTATACCTCCTTTTCTTGATTTATCATTTCTTTTTGCCTTTTTTCTCATCGCGATTTTTCAATGCTTGACCAATGACGGTTTCAATTTCTTTTTTGAAGTTTGGATTGGCTTTAACAAGATCTTCTCGGTAATTTACCACGCGGTCAATGTCCATTTTGGGACACCACGAAAGCGCACCGATAAAATCAAGTCGCCCTTGATATTCCTTACTCTCTTTTCCTATATCCCCAAAATGCAAGAAATGTTGATTGAAAGCGGCTAATGCTTCTTCTAATAATTCTTGTTCAGAATTTTCATCTTTAAAAATAGAAATAAGATAGTTGATGTTATGAAACTTTTTTTCTCGTCCTCTTATCACTGCAAGATAAGCTTGGATTCTTTCATAAATAATAAATCCACCCCCAAGCAGGAAAAATGGCATCATCAAGAGACATAAAAACAGAAAAATAAAAAGATAAAAATTAAAACTATACATTTTTAAAACTATCGCTTTAGCTTATCATAAAAAACATTTGTAGCCTTGACAAAACCATCTACACTTCCGCAATCATAGCGCGTTCCTTTGAATTTATACCCAAGCACCATACCCTTTTTACATTGTTCTAAAAGTGCATCAGTGATTTGAATCTCACCATTTTTTCCGGGTTTGGTGCGATGTAGAATCTCAAAAATATCTGGTGTTAAAATATAGCGTCCTATAATTGCCAAATTGCTTGGAGCTTCCTCTTGGCTTGGTTTTTCAATCATATTATCCACGACAAAAACATCTTCATCTATTTTTCTTCCCGCAATCACGCCATATTTGCTTACTTCTTCTAGCGCAACTTCCTCTACCGCAACGATAGAGCAACGATATTTTGCATAGATTTTACACATTTGACTTAATACGCCCTCCCCTCCCTCATTATCGCATAAATCATCACTCAAAATCACTGCAAAAGGCTCATTTCCGACAAGACTTTCTCCGACTAATATTGCGTGTCCTAAGCCTTTCATTTCCATTTGGCGCGTATAAGAAAAGTTACAAGCCTCTAAAACATGGCGAATATCTTTTAAAAGATTCTCTTTGCTTGTGCCCTTTAGCTGATGTTCTAATTCATAATTAATATCAAAATAATCCTCTAGCGACCTTTTTCCGCGTCCTGTAACGATTGCCATATTAAAGATTCCAGCTTCTATTGCCTCTTCTACACCATATTGAATCAAGGGTTTGTTGATGATAGGTAGCATTTCTTTAGGTGTCGTTTTTGTTGCAGGCAAGAATCGTGTGCCATAGCCAGCAGCTGGAAATAAGCATTTTTTAATCATTTTCTCTCCTTTATAAATAATCCAATAAGCCACTTTGATAAAGTGTATAAAATTGTGCTGCAGTGCGAGGATTGCGTGTGCCTTTTTGGGCAGCATATTGCAATGCGATTCTGCAAATTTTCTCCCATTCTTTTGTATCTTTTTCTTTTTTAAAATATTCCGTCAAAACCTCCAAATATTCCGCATTGCCTTGTGTGTAGAATCCTATACACAAAGGAAAGCGATCGCTTAAAGCAATTTTATCTTCATTTCCTTCATAGCCAAATATTTCGTTCTCATCGTGAAATTCAGGTAACAAATGTCGTCGGTTGGAAGTCGCATAAATTTTTATATTTTTAGGCAAAGATTCTAAACCTCCCTCCAATATGCTTTTAAGGCTTTTATAGGTTTTTTCATCTTGTTCAAAACTCAAATCATCGCAAAAAATAATAAATTTATAATGTTTATTGCGCAAAATATCTAAAACCTCGGGCAGAATCTCCAAATGCTCTTTTTCAATTTGCAAAATCCTCAAACCCTCTTTAGCGTATTGAAGTAAAATCGCCTTAATCAATGAGCTTTTGCCGCAACCTCTTGCGCCCCACAACAAGACATTAACGCCCAAATCACGAAACAAAAAGGATTCTGTGTTGGCACATAAAAGCTTGATTTCTTTTTCTAATCCAAAAAAGGAATCTAGCCTTTGGGATTCTATCTCGCTAATCCCATGCACATAACCGCTTGCGCGATAAATGGCTGCAACTTGCGATTCCAAATTCCAAGCAAAATCTATCATTCTTTGCCTTTTGTGCTCTTTTTGGTCTTTTTCGCGATTGTTTTTTGAGGTTTTTGGCTATGGTAAATGAGCTGTTTATTTTTGTATTCAAAAAATATTTTTCCGCCTTTCTCCAAATCTCCAAATAGCATTAAATCACTCATCGGATTCTTGATTTCTTTTTGAATCACAAGCGCTAAAGGACGCGCGCCAAGCTCGGCATTGAATCCAACTTCAGCCAAATACTCTTTCGCGCTTTTTTCCAAAACAATTTCAATGCCTTTTGCCTTAATTTGCTGATTCAAATCCGTAATGTTTTTTTCTACGATTTTTAAAATCTCTTTTGGACTTAGCGCATTAAAGGCGATAATTGCGTCTAGGCGATTCCTAAATTCGGGTGAAAATGCTTCTTTAATCGCGCTGCTAAAACGCGCGGTAGAATCTTGTTTGAAGCCTAGAATTGGGGATTCTTTAGAGCCAACATTAGAGGTTAAAATCAAAATAACAGAAGAAAAATCAATACTTTGTCCGTTATTGTCAGTTAATTTTCCATAATCCATTACCTGCAAAAAGAGATTTAAGACTTCAGGGTGTGCCTTTTCTACTTCGTCTAAGAGTAGCAAAGTGTGGGGATTTTTCTTTATCATCTCTGTAAGGATTCCACCCTTTTCATAGCCAACATATCCCGCTGCTGCACCAATGAGCTGGGAGGTGGAGAATTTTTCCATATATTCGCTCATATCAATGCGTTCAAAGTTGATATTGAGGGATTTTGCAAGCTCTTTTGCAAGCTCTGTTTTGCCCACTCCGCTTGGACCGCTAAAGAGAAAAGAACCTATGGGTTTATTAGGCGCACTTAGCCCCGCTTTGTTGCGTTTTAGCGCGCTAACGACTTCACTAATGGCTTCGTCTTGTCCAAAGATTCTGCTTTTGAGATGTTTTTCTAGGTTTTTAAGCAAACTTTTATCATTCTTAGTTGCTTCAATTTCCGGAATCTTAGCCATTTTAGCTACCATTTGTTTAATGCTTTGTAGGCTTATCTTACCACTTTTGCCATCTAGCTTGTAGCTTGCGCCCACTTCGTCCATAATGTCAATCGCCTTATCGGGCAAGAATCGCTCGTGCAAATAGCGCACCGATAATTCCACCATTAATGCAATTCCCTCATCGGTGTAGCGCACATTGTGATGATTTTCGTAATATTTTTTCACTCCTTGCAAAATCAAAACGCTTTCCTCTTGTGTTGGCTCTTTGACTTCTACTTTGGCAAAACGACGCGAAAGTGCCTTATCTTTGTCCAAAAAGGAGCGGTATTCGGCATAGGTGCTAGCTCCTATGCAACGTAGTTTTCCATTGCCAAGCATAGGTTTAAGTAGATTGCTTGCGTCCATACTGCCGCTATTTGTTGCTCCCGCACCAATAAGCATATGAATCTCATCAATAAAAAGCACGACATTGCCGCGCTCAAGCACTTCATCACTTAAAAGTTTAATGCGCCTTTCAAAGTCTCCCCGATATTTTGTCCCTGCCACGAGCGCACCCATATTGAGCATATAAATTTCGGTTTTGTCCAAAGGGCTTGCTTCTTGCGCGATTTTAAGAGCTAACCCTTCGGCTACCGCAGTTTTTCCAACACCCGGTTCACCGACTAATAAAGGATTGTTCTTTTTCTTGCGCAATAGAATCTCAAAGCAGCGGCGAATCTCTACTTCTCTGCCGATAACAGGGTCAATCTTGCCCTCTCTTGCTTCTTGCGTTAGATTTGTGCAGAATCTCTCTAGTGCAGATTCTGATTGCTCCTCTTGTTTTTGGCTAGATTCTACCTTGTCCTCTGATTTATTTAAATCAAGATTAAATTCCTCTTGATTTTCTGTGATGTATTCTAAGATACTCAAACGCGTGATTCCTTGCGTTTTAAGCACCTGTGTGCAAAATGCCTTTTCCTCCTCCAAAATCGCAGCAAGCAAATCACTCACCTGCGCTTGTTTGCGTTGTGAGCCTCTTACGTGGCTTATCATCATTTCAATGACGCGCGTAACTGCAAGCGTTTCTTGCGGCATTTCATTGTTCTCTTTATATTCTGGAAAAGCAGCCAAAAAATGCTCCAAGTATCTTTTGACTTGCTGTTTCATTATTTCAATATTTCCGCCGCATTCCTGCAAGGCTTTAATGACTTTTTTGTTTTCTAATAAGGCTTGAAAAATATGCTCTAAGGTTAAATATTCGTGTCCTCTAAGTTTTGCTTCTTTTTGTGCATTTTGTAGCACGACATTTAATTCTTTACTGATTTCAAACATAGTTTTTTCTCTTATATTTTTTCTAAAATTGCGCGTAGCGGATATTGCTTTTCTTTTGCCATTTTGCGCACTTGTACTGCTTTAATCTCGGCAATATCATAAGGATAGATTCCACAAACTCCCTTGCCATTGTGATGAATTTGCAGCATAAGATTGAGCGAATCCTCAAAATTTTTATGAAAGATTTTTTGCAAGACTTCCATTACAAATTCTTGCGTCGTGTAATCATCGTTTAGCAAAATGACTTTATAGCGGATAGGTTCTTGAACTTTCTCTAAAACTTCTGTCGCATTTTCGTATTGTGCATCTTTTGGCACGGAGATTCCTTTTTTGTCTTTATAACGCTGAATAAAGCTCTAATTATAACGCTTTTTCATTGATTTTTACAAGGCATTTGCGATTTTTGCATTTCAAAATAAACCTATTTGGCTTTTTTGTATTTTCTTGAAAATGCAGCCAAGATTCCACCAAAAGCAATGAGAATCATACCGATGACAACTAAGCCGTGTGGCACTTGGTCTCCTAAAATAATTCCTGCCAAAGTCGCCATAAAAATAGTAACATAAGAAATTGCCCCAATCATCGGTGGATTCCCTAGACTATAAGCTTTGGTCATATAAATTTGCGCATACATAGAGACAACCCCAAGTCCCAAAATCAAGCCCCATTCTTGTAAATTTGGCATTACAAAAGGCTCAAATAAGGCGATAGGATAACTTTCATAAGATACAAGTTGCGTTAAAAGCGGCAAAATAGAGCCACTTAACATTAAAGAGCCAATAATAATGCGTGGGTCATAATTCCTTGCAAGTTCTGCGACAGAAAGATAAGCAAGTGCTGCTCCAATCCCACTATAAATGCCAATGAGGAATCCAAGAAAGCTTAAATCAATGCTTTGTGGATTGGAGATAAGCAAGATTCCACCAAATCCCATAAAAATAGCTGTCCAAATCTTCAAAGATACGTGCTCGTGGATAAAAATCATACTCAAAAGCGCCAAAAAAATAGGCGAAGTATAAGAAAATGCAAAGGCTGTACCTAAGGGCATCACAGACATATTATAAAAATATGCCATCATCGCACTTCCCCCAGCAAATCCGCGGAAAAAGAGAATAAAAGGTTTGCCACCTTGTTTAGTTTTGGGAGGATTAAGCATTAAAGCAAAAAGAATCCAAAACAACCCAAAGAAATTTCTTGCAAAGGCAACTTCTATCACAGGCAAATTTGGGGTGAGCATTTTGACAAACATTCCCATAGCGGTAAAGAGCAATGCAGCAAGAAGCATTGCAAGAATTGCTTGTTTGTTAGATTCCATTGTTGATTCCATAAAATTTTTGGCGGAATCGTAAAATCTTATGCCTAAAATTTAGCTAAAGATTTGACAAAGACGCGTTGCTTAAAGTAAAATCAAACTTTGATTTAAAGGTTTTTGAATGGATAAAATATATGGAAGCATTGCGATTATCGGGCGTCCTAATGCGGGTAAAAGCTCACTATTTAACCGATTTTGCAAGCAAAGAATAGCAATCACTTCAGAGATTGCAGGCACGACGCGTGATGTTAAAAAGGCAACCATTTCTCTACAAGGATTGCCCTTTTTGCTCTTAGATACCGGCGGATTAGAGGACAAGGACGCATTATTTCAAAAAGTCTCCAAGCATTCTTTGCAAACTGCTCAAAAGGCGGATTTGATTCTTTATCTTGTAGATGGAAAAACTCCTCCGCAGGCAATAGACAAAGAGATTTTCTATGCCTTAGAGCGCAAAAATCCCAATATTTTTTTAATCATCAATAAAATAGATAATGACAAAGAAAAGCAACAGGCTTGGGAGTTTTTAGAATTTGGAGCAAAGCAAATATTTTTTATCTCAGTTTCTCATAATCGTGGAATCTTAGAGCTTGAAAACGCGATTCTCTCCACTCTTAAAAATGACGCGTTAGAGCAGCTTTTCAGCCAAGAAGCACAAGAGGATTTGGAGGAGCTTTGGGAGGAATCCACAGAGGAAACGCAAACAGAACCTATTAATATCGGAATCATCGGGCGCGTCAATGTCGGCAAAAGCTCGCTTTTGAATGCTTTGCTTCAAAGCGAACGTTCCATTGTCTCTCCTGTTGCTGGCACAACCATAGACCCCGTAGATGAGAGCGGAGAGATTAGGGGACATCAAGTTAATTTCGTAGATACCGCTGGAATCCGAAAAAGAGGCAAGATTGAGGGCTTAGAAAAGTTCGCCTTGCAGCGCACGCGTGAGGTGCTAGAGCGCACAGACATTGCACTTTTGGTGCTTGATGCTTCCGCGCCTTTTGTGGAATTAGATGAGAAAATCGCGGGATTGATAGACGAATATAAGCTTGGCGTGATTGTTGTTTGGAACAAATGGGATATTGCGCACAAGGATTTTAAAGGAATTATGGAGGATTTTAAATTGCGCTTTAAGTTCTTAGAATACGCCCCAATTCTCACGATTTCTGCCAAAAATGGTCGTCACATTCAAAAGCTAGAGGAGGAAATCTTAAAAGTCTATCACAATTTTTCCTTTAGGATTCCCACAGCAAAACTCAATGCAATCCTCAAGGAAGCCACTGCACGCCACCCGATTCCTAGCGACCACGGGAAAATTGTAAAAGTCTATTATGCAACACAATTTGAAAACAAGCCGCCACAAATTGCACTGATTATGAATCGCCCCAAAAGCTTGCATTTCAGCTATAAGAGATATTTAGTGAATTTCTTGCGCGAACATTTTGATTTTAGCGGAACGCGCATTCTTTTTATTGCTCGGGGCAAAAATGATTTTGACGAGGAGGAGTCCTAGTGTGCTTTATATCCTTGTAAAGCCTTTGAAAATGGAATCTTTTAAGTTTGTAATATTATAGATTTGTAGGCGTGGGTGAGTTGTTGCAACGCACGCTTTGCCTTGCAAGGAAAAGGTAGAATCCGAGCAAAAAAGCATAAGGTTGCGATTAATGCAAAAAGTGTCGTTTACCTGTGAAATAAAGTGCGATTCCATTTGCGTTTGCGCATTCAATCACCTCTTCATCGCGAATGCTACCACCGGGTTCAATCACCGCACTCACGCCCACTTTATGCGCCTCCTCAATGGAATCCTTAAAAGGAAAAAATGCCTCACTTGCCAACACGCAACCCCTTAAGTCAAGCCCCATTTCTTGCGCCTTTTTGATTGCGGCTTTTGCTGCATCTACGCGACTTGTCATTCCCATACCCACCGCAACCATTGCGGAATCCTTGACATACACGACACAATTTGACTTCACAAAACTCGCAACTTTGTAGGCAATCTCTAAATCTTGCATTTGCGATTTACTCGCCTGTGTTTTGCTCACACACTTGGCATTTTTGACTTCATTTTCTGTAATAGAATCGGAATCCTGTAAGACAAATCCGCCCTCAATGTGTTTGAAATCCTGCGTGTCTTTGGGGAATTGCAAATACTCTCCACCGCAAACAAAAAGTTTGATTTTTTTCTTTGTTTCAAAGAGCGTTAAGGCTTCTTGCGTGATTTGTGGGGCAACTAACACTTCAATAAAAATCTTATTGATTTCTTGGGCTAGCTCTAAATCCACGATTCCATTGACTGCCACGACACCACCAAAGGCAGAGATAGAATCGCACTTCAATGCTTGTATGTAGGATTCTACCAAAGTGTCTTTGAGTGCGAATCCACAAGGGTTAGCGTGTTTGACGATACAGACACAAGGACGCTTGCCAAAGCTTGAAGCAATTTTCACCGCACTATTAATATCTGTGAGATTGTTAAAGCTAATTTCGCCCTTAAGTGTTTGAAAAGTCTTGGAATAAAAATTCCCAAACTCATAATACGCGCCTTTTTGGTGTGGATTCTCCCCATAACGCGTCGGGGCGACAAGCTTTCCAGCAATGAAATGTGATTCTCCAAAACCGCCATTGAATCGCTTGTTCATATAGTTTGCAATGGTGCAATCATAATGCGCGGTATGCTCGTAAGCCTTAATCATCATCTTTTGGCGAAATTCCAATGTGTTTTGGTTGTTTTGAAGTCGCGTTAAGACTTCCTCATAATCCGCGGGATTCGTGAGGATTAACACGGATTCAAAGTTTTTTGCCGCAGCACGCACCATTGAGGGTCCGCCAATATCTATGTTTTCAATGATTTCTGCAAAATTTTCTGTGCGCTCTATCGTGGCTTTGAAAGGATAAAGATTGACACAGACTAAGGAAATATCACGGATTCCAAACTCTTGTGCCTTTGCCCTATCCTCTGCATTTTCTCTCCGATAAAGAATCCCGCCGTGAATTTTGGGGTGCAAAGTTTTGACACGCCCGTCAAACATTTCTGGACTTTGCGTGTATTTTGCGACATCTAATGCCTGAATATTGTTTTCTTGCAAAACTTTTAATGTCCCACCTGTGGATAGAATCTCATAGCCAAGATTTAGCAAGCCTTTTGCAAACTCTACGATTCCACTTTTATCACTTACACTTAAAAGTGCTGTCATCTCTACTCCTTTTTATTAGATTTACGCCTTTATCATTTTAAATAATGCCCAAAAACTTACTAAACATAATATGAAAATAGGCAATAAAATGCTAAATTCTGGCTGCAATAAGCCACTAATGGATAATCTTGAAAAGCTAAAAAAGATTCCCCAACTCATTAAAACTGCTAAAATCATTTCTAGTGTAACGAGGCTTAAATTTGCATAGCGATTGGAGTTTGGCGTAAAATTAGCAAGACAAATCATTGCAAGAGGTGCAAAAAGCGGAAAAAAGATTAAATTATAAAACAATCCGCGAATCTTTTGTGTATTAACCCCCTGCTCTTTTAAAAGCATAATTGCTTCATACGCGTCAATAATGGAGATATTGCCCTTTCTTTCATAAATATTTTCCAAAATCTTGGGCTTAAAGCCGTGCAAGGTTGTATAACTCTCTTCGTTTTGAATCATTAGCGGATTTTGCCCAATCTGCAAGACATTATCAAAATTTGCAATCGTAACATTTTGCAGATTCCATTCTTCCCCATTAAAAACTGCTTTTTGGGATTCTATCATACGTAATATTAGGCTGTTATCTTCGTTAAACTCGTAAATTTGCACATTTTCCGCACTTTGCAATAAGGGGAAAATCTTTTCAAAATAAATATAAGTATTGTTGTATTTCACAAATAAATCCCTTTTGACATTACCTAAAAAACCCTCATCAATAATCAAATCCACCTGCTCTTTTGCGTAGGCAAAAGATGTTGCATTGAGCGCAATAAAACAAAAAGTCATTAAAAAACTAAGCAAAAAAATGGGCAAAAAAATCTTAATTTTTGAATAACCAAGTGCCAAAAACGCAGTCCATTGTGAATTTCTAAGCAAAACAATCATAAGCACGATTTGCGCTAAAATCAAAGAAAGTGGCAAGATGAATTGACTCGCATACATAAAATCATAAACTAACAAAAGCACGATTAAATTCGCAGAATTTGGAAGCTCATCTAAATATTTCACTAAATCAATCACAACAAAAAAACATTCTAATGAAACAAACAAAAAGAAAAAATATTTTAAATATAAAAACCCAATATAACGAAAAAATAAGCTCATTGAACTTCTTTATTTTGGAGTTGTGGTGTTAAAGTTAGGAGGCTAGAGATTTTATTTGCTAGCTCCTTGGGGGATTCTAATTGTGCAATTTCTAACGCTGCTTTTGCACAATGTGCAATCAAAGCGGGATTTGCTACTTGCTCCTGTGAATCAAAATCACTTAAAACCCAATGCGTTACTTGCTCTTTTGCAGCGGGTTTGCCTATTCCATAGCGAATTCTATAATATTCATTGCCACACAAAGCATCAATGGATTTCAATCCATTATGTCCCCCACTTCCTCCGCCAAATTTAAATCTCACTGCTCCAAAAGGCAAATCTAGCTCATCGTGAAGGACTAGAAATTCATTGATTTTATAAAAATTTCTCACACTTTGCACGGATTTTCCAGATAGATTCATAAAAGTTTGCGGTTTTAAGAGGAGAATTTGATTGGATTTATAAACTTCACCTTGAAAGTTTTTATCGCTTTGCTTTGTGGCATTAAGGGAAGAGATTAAGGAATCCACGACTTTAAAGCCGATATTGTGTCTGTTATTTTGATATTTTTGACCCGGATTCCCTAAACCTACGATGAGAAACATTTTATTAGCGAGATTTAATCACACCAACAATCGCAACATCATCGCGTTCAAAAATTTTTACTCCTTCAAATGCTGGCAAATCTCTTACAAGAACAACATCTCCTACATCTAAATCTGTTACATTGATTTCATAATTTTTTGGTAGGTTTTCAGGCTTAGACTTGACTTTGATACGTTTTTTAGACATCATCAAAACACCTTTGTTTTTGAGACCTTTTGGAGTTCCAACCGTGCAAACTTTGACAGAATATTTTGCCTCCACTCCTTGTTGTGCGAGCATTAAATCTACGTGGATAATTTCGCTTGTAACAGGGTCTTTTTGATATTCTTGAATTACGACAGGATATTTCTGTGTGCCAACTTCTACTTCAAAGATTAAATCTGTTTTACTTTTTACCTCACGAATAAAAGCATTGCGTTTAAAAGCACAATGGATATTTTCTTTGCCCTTTCCATAGATATTGGCAATTAGATAACCATTTTTTCTTAAAGTCTTGACATCAGACTTAGAAATACTCTCTCTAATTATTCCACTTAACATTGTGTATCCTTAAAATTAAAATAAACTTGCCATTATAGCGGATTTTTTTAAAACTTGATTTAAATTATTCTAAACTTGCTAAAATCTTTCCAAAAGCAACTTTAAAATCTTCCAAGCCCTGTTCTAATAGTTCTTTACTGACTTTATTCAAATCCACCCCCGCTTCTTTCACATTTGCAAAAAATTCTTCCAACTCATCCATATCTGGCAAATAGGCTTCCTCTACATCTCCTAATTCCATAAAAGCATTTAAGGCAGTCAGTGGTGCAGTATTTACCGCATAAGGGTGATAAAGCTCCTTGATATAATACTCGGGCTCTAAGTCCTCGCCTTTGACGCCTGTGCTAGCAAAAAGCGCCCTCACACCAGAGAGAGAATAACTATTGAGGATATGATATAAATATTGTGCATTTTTGATTCCCAAAGTTGCGTTTGGGATTCCTTTTTCTTGCAGGATAGAATCGCATTTGCGGTCAAAACGTGAAACAAAAATGCTCACAACTGCGCGGGGAAAGTCTTTTAATTCTTTTTTGCTTGTTTGCTTAAGTCGTTCGTAGCCCTTTTTAAATGACTCCATACAACCCACTACTTGTTCTTTGTTGAAAACCAAAGTTGCATTGACGGAGATTCCTTGGGCAATAAGTTCTTCCATTGCTCCAAACCCTGCTTTTGTAGCTGGAATCTTAATCATTACATTAGGATAACCAATATCGTTAAACAAGCGCACGCCTTCTTCAATCGTTGCTTTGGCATCTTCGCACAGATTAGGGTCTACCTCAATGCTAATATAGCCATCATTGGGATTTGCATCATAAAGCGGCTTAAGCAACTCTGCGGCGCGTTGAATATCTGTTTTGGCAAGTGCTTCATAAATTTCTTTTGGGCTTTTGCCTTTCAAGGAATCTTTTTGTGCTTGATAGCTTTCACTTAAAAAAGCCTGTTGGAAAATAGCTGGATTGCTTGTCGCACCCTCTATCAAATCCCCCTCAATCATTTTAATAAAATCATTTTCTAAAAAATCTCTTTCTATAAAATCACACCAAAGTGAAAGTAACGCACTTTCTTGCATATTATCCTCCTTAATCTAAATATGTTTTGATGAGCATTAAATCTTTTTTGTCAATAATGATATTTGCAGCCTCTTGCAAAACTACGTTTGCACAAAATGCTACTTTTTTACTAGCATACTTAAACATAGAAATATCATTTGCGCCATCACCGATTACTATCGTTGTTTCGTAAGTCGCATTCAATAGGATTTGCAATTTTTCAAGCATACGCCCTTTAGAATACGCAAACATCATTTCTCCTCCTACTTCTCCTGTCAATACATTATTTTTACGATGTAAAATATTGCTAAAATACATATCATAACCTAATGCTTTCTGCCCTGCGCTCACTCCTTCATCAAACCCGCCGCTAAAAACTACAATTTTATAATCGCGTTTTTTTAATTCTGCAATCAATTCTTTCGCACCCGGATTGTAATGCAAATGATTGCACACAGCATATACTTTTTCTAAAGGCATACCCTTTAAAGTCGCTACACGTTTTTTTAAGCTATCATAAAAATCTAATTGACCCGCCATCGCTTCTTTTGTGATTTTACTTACTTCTGCTTCGCTATTGTTAGCGCGTGCCAACAAATTAATTGTTTCGCCGTCCATTAAAGTGGAATCAAAATCAAACACTGCAAGTTTCAAACCAATCCTTAATTTTAAAATAATAACTATTATACAACGTCAAAAATATAAAAGTATTTCAAAAACGAAGTTTAATTTATTTTTTTAGGTTTTTTAAAGCAAGCAGAGCTTTAAAGCCCTACTTTTAGCCGTTAAGAGATTCCGAGTTTCTTTTCAAGCTGAACAATTCTATCCCAAGTTTCAATCATAGAATCGGGATTAAGAGAAATAGAAGTAATACCATTTTCTACCAAAAATTCTGCAATTTCTGGATAATCACTCGGGGCTTGTCCGCAGATTCCGCAGTATTTATTGTGTTTTTTACAAGATTCAATTGCCATTTTAAACATTTTTAATAATGCTGGATTGCGTTCATCAAAAATATGGCTTACTAGCTCACCATCTCTATCCACTCCCAAAGTAAGTTGTGTTAAGTCGTTAGAACCGATAGAAAATCCATCAAAGAGTTGCAAAAATTCGTCCGCTAAAATCACATTGACTGGCAATTCACACATTACATAAATTTCTAAACCATTTTCCCCTTGTACCAAGCCATTTTTGCGCATAATATCAAGCACTCTGCGCCCTTCTTCAGGTGTTCTTAGGAATGGAATCATAATTTTCATATTAGAAAATCCCATTTCATTTCGCGCCATAGCAAGTGCTTCACATTCCCATTCAAACGCTTGTCGGTATTGTTCAGAATAATAGCGACTTGCTCCACGATAACCAATCATTGGATTCTCTTCGTTAGGCTCATAATCCTTTCCGCCCACCATACGGCAATATTCGTTGGACTTAAAGTCGCTTGTGCGCACAATAACAGGTTTGGGATAAAAAGCAGAAGCAATCATTCCAACACCCTCTGCAATCTTTTTGACAAAAAAGTCTTTTGGATTCGCATAGCCTGACATAATCTCTCTTACGCTTTCTACGCCATCAAATTCCTTATTACCATTGTGCAAATCAATCAATGCCAAAGGGTGTGCTTTGATATAATTATTAATAATAAATTCCATTCTAGCAAGCCCTACACCATTATTTGGAATCATAGAAAATGAAAAGGCTTTTTCGGGATTCCCGATATTCATATAGATTTTAGTTTTTGGTTGTTCCAATGCACTCAAGTCAATTTTTTCTACTTCATATTCATAAATACCATTATAAACAAAGCCATCTTCGCCTTCTGCACAAGAAACGGTAACCTCCATACCTGTTTCTAACTTTTCTGTGGCACCCACTGCCCCAACAATTGCTGGCACACCAATTTCGCGTGCGACAATCGCAGCGTGGCAAGTGCGCCCTCCACGATTCGTAATCACTGCTGCTGCTTTTTTCATCGCAGGTTCCCAATCGGGGTCTGTGTTATCAGTTACAAGAATCTCTCCTTGTTTTAATTCACCCATATTGGAAATATTGTCAATCACACGGATTTTTCCGATTCCAATCTTGCCACCCACTGCTTTACCTGTTAGCAGAATTTCTTTGTCGCCTTTATCTTTAAGGAAATATTTTTCAAAAGTATTACTTTGTTTTTTCATTTTTTGGCTTTGCACGGTTTCAGGACGCGCTTGCACGATGAAAATTTCTCCGCTATTTCCATCTTTTGCCCATTCCATATCCATTGGACGATATTCACCTGCTTCCTTAGAATAGTGTCTTTCAATTAACATTGCATAACGAGCCAAAGTTAGCACTTCGTCATCTTCTAATGAAAAGCTTTTAAGTTCTTCTTCTGTTGTTTCAATGTTTTTTGTTGGGTGTTTTGCGCCCGAGGCTGCATACACCATTTTAATATTTTTAAATCCTAGCTGACGCTTTAGAATCGGTCGTTTTCCTAGCTCTAAAGAAGGCTTAAAAACATAAAATTCGTCAGGATTCACGGTTCCACCCACGACATTTTCTCCGAGCCCCCAACTAGAAGTAATAAAGACTGCGTCTTTGAAGCCTGTCTCTGTGTCAATGCTAAACATAACTCCCGAGCTTCCCTTGTCCGAACGCACCATTTTTTGCACTCCGACAGAAAGGGCAACCTTAAAATGGTCAAATCCCCTTGAGGCACGATAACTCACTGCTCTGTCTGTAAAAAGTGAGGCAAAGCAAGATTTCACATAGTGGATTAGCTCTGTTTGACCTTGCACACTCAAATAAGTGTCTTGCTGCCCCGCAAAACTCGCATCGGGCAAATCCTCTGCGGTTGCAGAGCTTCTGACTGCCACATCAGCTTCTTCCATTTTATATTCTTCACTCAAGATTTTATAGGCTTCTAAAATCTCTTTGCGCAAATCTTCTGGCAATGGTGTGCCAAAAATCATATCGCGAATTTTTTTGGAGCGAACGTTTAATACATCAATTTCGGTTACATCAATCCCATCAAGCAATTCTTTGATTTTCTCTCGAATCCCTGCACTATCTAGCAAATACCAATATGCCTCACTTGTAATCGCAAAACCATTGGGAACTTTGATTCCCATTGGCACAAGCTCTTGAAACATTTCTCCGATACTTGCATTTTTTCCCCCAACAATAGGGACATCTTTGTTGTTTAGCTCTTTGAAAAACTTGATGTATTTCATCTTAGATTTCTCCTTAAAATTCCTGCTGAAAAATTGTTTTAAAAATAAAACGCGAATATTTTACTGAATTTAACTTTATCTCAATCTTAGTTTATCTATACTTTATGCGTCATTTGATAAACTTTCATTGATTTTGCAAATTTTACACATCAAAGACACAAAATTGCATTTTTTATTGTAAGGAACAAAATGAAAAACCTATCCCAAGTCTTGAAGCAGCATAAATTAACACAAGAGGATTATCAAAAGATTTTAGGTATCTTAGGACGAGAACCTAATCTCGTAGAACTTGGTATTTTTTCGGCTATGTGGAGCGAACATTGTAGTTATAAATCTAGCAAAATTTATCTTAATGGCTTTCCTACACGCGCTCCTTGGGTGATTCAAGGACCTGGAGAAAACGCTGGCGTCATTGATATTGGCGGAGGATATGGAGCAGTCTTTAAAATGGAATCGCACAATCACCCAAGCTTCATTGAACCCTATGCGGGGGCTGCAACGGGTGTAGGCGGGATTATGCGCGATATTTTTACAATGGGAGCAAGAGTTGTCGCAAGCCTAAACTCCATTCGTTTTGGCGATATTACCAAAAAGGATTCCATAGGAGCGAAGCACCGCTATTTGTTGCGTGGCGTTGTCGCTGGAATCGGGGGTTATGGAAATTGTATGGGTGTGCCAACTATTGGTGGGGAAATGAGTTTTGAGCCTAGTTATGAGGGAAATATTCTTGTCAATGCCTTTTCTCTTGGAATCGTTAAAAATGATGAAATCTTTTATGGTAAAGCAGAGGGAATCGGAAACCCTGTGATTTATGTTGGTTCTAAAACGGGGCGCGATGGATTGGGCGGAGCGGTAATGAGTAGTGATTCCTTTAGTGAGGATTCCAAATCTTTGCGCCCAACAGTGCAAGTAGGCGACCCTTTTACTGAAAAGTTACTTTTGGAGGCTTGTTTGGAACTTTTTAAACAAGATTTGATTGTTGGAATCCAAGATATGGGAGCAGCAGGACTTACAAGCTCTAGCTTTGAAATGGCAGGACGCAGTGGAAGCGGAATGGTAATGCACTTAGATAAAGTGCCTATGCGAGAGGCAGGAATGACGCCTTATGAACTAATGCTTAGCGAATCCCAAGAGCGAATGCTAATCTGCGCTAAAAAAGGCTGTGAGGCAAGAATCATAGAAATTTTTTCCAAATGGGAATTGGATTGCGCAATTATCGGTGAAGTAACTAATAGCGGCAAAATGGAACTCTTTTGGTATAATGAAAAATGTGCGGAGATTCCTATCGCTCCTTTGAGTGAAAAAGCACCTGTGCTAGAAAGACCCGTGAGTGAAAATCCGCATTATTTGGATTCTATCGCACCTTTGGATGAGAAAAGTTTGCGTGCGCAGGAATCTCAAAAAGTTTTTGAATCCCTGCTTAAAAGCCCGGAAATCTGCGACAAAGCTTGGGTTTATACACAATACGATTCCACCGTGCAAACCAATACAATTATTCCTAGTGGCGCGGGCGGTGCAAGTGTGATTCGTGTTAAGGAAAATGGCAAAGGTTTAGGAATGAGTGTCGCGTGCCAAAGCCGATTATGCTATCTCAATCCAAGAGAGGGGGCAAAGCAAGCTGTGGCAAAAGTCGGGCGCGATATTGCCTTGCGTGGCGGACGCGCTTTAGCAATCACGGATTGTTTGAACTTTGGCAGCCCAGAGAATCCAGAAGTAATGTGGCAATTCAAAGAATCCTGCGAAGGCATTAAAGAAGCTTGCAAAGCCCTTAATACACCTGTTGTTAGCGGTAATGTCAGTCTCTATAACCAAACCAATGGTAAAGATATTTATCCTACACCAAGCATTGCGGGAGTGGGCGTAATTGACGCGGTAGATAATGTCCTTTCCTCACATTTCAAAGAAGCGGGATTGGAAATCTATCGCCTTGCTCCGCAGGGAATCCAGCCAAAATTTGGCGCGAGCTTGGTCGCAAAATATTTTGGAGAATCTTTTAAGAGCGAAATTGCAAAAATCAATTTACAAGATGAGCTTTTCTTGTGGAATTTTCTCAATGTCGCTAATGAATATGGATTGCTTAAAGCAGCGGTGGATATTTATCAAGGGGGCTTGGCAATGGCATTAGCCAAAGCTTGCATAAGAGGAAATATTGGCGTTACAACCACAGCAAAGTTTAGCTTTGATGAACTTTTTGGTGAAGCACCGACACAGATTCTACTTGCCATAGAATCGCAAAATCTTGAAAAACTCACTCCTTTGCTCCAAAATTCAAACTTGAAGCTAACCAAAGTCGCAACACTCGGCGGAGAAACGCTCCAGATTGGCGACATTACAATACCACTCCACAATGCAAATCAAATCTTTTATCAACAATTCCAAAACATTGTGGAAGCGCTTTAGTTCTTGTTTTAAGATTCCATTGTGGAATCTTAAAGATTGCTTTAAAGCCCTATTTTTCTTATTTCCCTTATTGTCTTATGCGCAGGATTCTAAAACTTCGCTGATACAACCCAATTTTATGGACTTTGACCAATTTTATACTCAAGTGCATAAACAAACACTGGAGCGCAATTTCGTGCGATTTCGTCATCGTATCGTTGTCAGTCGTGAGGGGTATCACTCATTATCCCTTAAAGAAAGGGAGGCACTAGATAAGATGCACGCGCTTGTATTGGTGTTTAGCAAGATTTCGTGGTTTATCTATTTTAATGAACAAAGCGGGGTTGGAATCTCTACGACTGCAAATAGTCATTTGCAATTTGATATTCGTTATTATGAGACTTTGCGTGATATTGGGATTGACAGGGACATCAAAGCAATGTGTGTCCTCCCCTACTTTGACAAATGTATTTTGCTTGGGTTCAAGATGTTTTGACATTATTGTTTGCAAACAATGAGAATCTTTCCTTTTAGACTATTAATTTTATTTTAAATTAGATAAAATTCGAATTCTCATCTAAAACAAGGAGCGCATGATATTAATGTTTGATAATGCAATTATTGCTGGTGGTGGACCAAGCTTAAAACAAATTGATTATTCTAGACTTCCTAAGAATTTTGATGTTTTTAGGGTTAATTTTTTTTATTTTGAAGAACAATACTATCTAGGTGATAAGGTAAAAGTTTGTACGACTTTTCCTGCAAACTTTTTTCAGTACTATTACGCAATGCATCAACTTAAACAAAAAAAGGAATATCAAATTGATACTATTGCTTGCGCTTTCTATGATATTCAATGTATATTTGAAAAAGAAATCAATTATCTCAAAAAAAATTTTAAAGCATTATTCCCAGACGCTCTTAATCCACTAGAAATTAAAGAAATTTATCCTTTCCTTGCTTTTCATAGCTTTAGAAAACTATATTTAGATACTCATTTGATAGAAAGAACAGGAATTTATACCATAGCACTTGCTTGTGCCTTAGGTTATAAGAAAATCTACCTAGCAGGGTTTGACACCTATCAACCAAATGTTTTAGCCGCTTGTTAAATTCTTTTATGGTAAAATCATATCATTGTAAATAAAAGAAATTTTCTAGTTTTAGCCGCTTGTTAAATTCTTTTATGGTAAAATTGGGAATTTCACAAGCACTTACAACGGGAAGTTTTAGCCGCTTGTTAAATTCTTTTATGGTAAAATGCGGCATTTAAAGAGTGTTCCGTCTATTTTGTTTGAGCCGCTTGTTAAATTCTGTTATGGTAAAATTAATAAAAAACGCAATAGTTTCAACGCGGAGT
>NZ_JAIEFA010000071.1 GCF_029067145.1 Helicobacter sp.
ACTCACCGCTGGAAAGCAGTAGCAGACTTCAAAGCTCCTGTAGCTGATAATGTTGCATTCAACTTCGGGATTCTTTATAACAATGAATCACAAAATGTAAATCACGGAAACACTTATCCCGGTCTAGGTTCAGGTCTAGGTTCAGGTAAAGACGGAAGCTTTGGTGTAAGCACATTCAACGCAGTCATTACTCCAGACAATACAGCTACCACAGTGATTATCGGTAAGCAAAGATTGGCTACTCCTGTAACAAATGCAGGGGATGACGATAGAGGAACAGGTATCCTAGTTCTAAACAGCGACTTAGAAGGCTTCACTTTTGCAGCAGGTGCATTTGACTCTTGGAGTATTGATGATGTTCATAAAGGTTATGATTTAGGTAATAACTTAGGAACATCTGTAACTAAACCTCTTTATGCTCTAGCAGGTATTTATGGTGTAGATACGGACTATGGACACTTTGGTGCTCAACTTTGGGGATTCTATATCCAAGATGCAGTAGATGCACTAGGCTTTGGTGAATTAAGCTGGAACAATGCTACCTTTGATGTTGCATTACAATATGCTTTAGCTAAACTAGACAATAGCAATAGTTCTATTTTAGGTGCATTACACCCAACAAGTAATGTGGCTGGAACAGCTTCTATTCAAGGTGTTCCAACCAACAGAGCAAATATCTCTGAAGCAAACGACTTATTCGTCATCAACTTAGGTGCAAACTTCGCTCAAGAATATGATTTCCCATTAGATGTAAAACTTGGTTGGGTTACAAACTTCCAAGACGGAACAGCAGTTACACTTAATGATGATGGAACAGCATTTAAATATGCAGGTGCTCTATGGTGGCAAAATGATGCAACAGGAATCAGCACTTCTGCTCTATTGCCTCGCGGTGTAGCAGGATTTGGTAGTGAGCAAGAAATCAGCGTATTCTATGGTGCGATTGGTTATTCTATGATTGATAGCAGATTAAGAATCGGTTTAGATTATGTTTGGGGTAACAACGAAACAAAATGGAAAGGCTATAGAAATAGCGAAGACATTGATTTCCAAGAAATCACTCCAAGAATCAGCTGGAAGCACAACAAAAACCTTACAATCAGTGGTTACTATGCTTATTTGATGACGGATAAACCAGATTATCTAAGAGCTGCATTTGACCCTACAGGAGGACCAAATCAACCACAACAAACAGACATTAGAAATAGTAGAACTCACGACGATGAAACTCGCCAAAGAGTGCGTGTAGAAGTAAGATACAACTTCTAATCTCATTGCGAGACTTCACTACTTTAGGTTAGTTAGGCTTATGGCTTAACTAACCTTTTTTATTTTATGGACTTTTCGTCATTACAACTTTCCCCACAACTTTCTATAATATCACATAAATTATCTTTACAATGGAATCTTAAAAAGCGAGATTCTATATTATGGATTTGCTCTAAAGCGGGTAAAAATGCTACGCATTTGCACGCCACGAATCGCAAGCGATTCTCGCAATGATAAGGTGGCAGAATAGCAAAGATAAAAAAGAAATTGTAAGAGTAAGAATCCACAGGTTCAATCCATCATCACCCTGCAAAAGCAGGGCGAGGCTAATAAACCTTGACAACAATTATACAAAGCAGTATAATTGCCACGATGATGAATTTAGTGATACTCATCATATGTCCTTTTTGGGCATAGATTTTACCACAGGGTGTTGGACCTGTGGTAACACCCTGCAAAATTATACTTCAAAATTTTTTAATAAAAATAGTTTAGCTGATAAGAAAATGAAATGAAAAAAATCCCAAAATCAAAGAATCTTTAGCAAATTTATTTTAAAATTTTATAAAACTTTAGGAATAAATTTGAAAACTTATATTTTATTGGTTGTCCTACTAAGTGCTATGGTAACGATTTCTAGCCTTTATATCACACAGCCTATGCAACCTCTTTTTATGGAAGAGTTTGGAATCTCTATCGCGCAAGTTACGCTTTTTACTTCTGTTGTGTTGCTTGCACTTGCCTTTGCTCCCATTGTTTATGGTTATTTGTTAGAAAAATTTGACACGCGCAAGGTGTTGTTTGCCTCTTTGGGAATGATTGGCGTTTTTCAATGTTTGCTTTGTTTTGCGCAAGATTATAGAACTTTTCTTGCTTTGCGCTTGTTGGAGGCACTTGCGATTCCAGCTGCTTTGACAGCGACTTTGACAACTTTAATGCGTATTGATATGCAAAATATACAAAAATATGTTAGTCTTTATGTTGCCGCTACGGTTTTTGGCGGTGTGCTTTCTCGTGTGGCAGGGGGGTTTATTACTTCTATTTCCTCGTGGCAATTCACTTTTGCCACGCTTGGAATCACTACTTTAATCGTTGCAATTTTATCTTTTAAGATTCCTCAAAGCTCCCAAATGGCAAACGCCAAAATCACACCTAAAATCGTTTTGGAACTGCTAAAAGATAAGCGATATGCGGCACTTTATGCGGGGGCTTTTTTGGTGTTGTTTTGTTTTCAAGGCGCGCTAAACTTTATGCCTTTTGAAATCAAAGCCTTAAACCCAGACATTACCCCCGCGCAGATTGGTTTTTTGTATCTAGGATATATTATCGGCATTGTTACCGCGCTTTTGGTTGGGCGCATTAAAAGCCTGCTTGGAGGGGATTTGCGTGCAATCATTTTTGGCTTTGTGGTTTTTGGAATCGCACCTTTGATTATGCTGATTAAAAGCTTTTGGTGGCTCTTTTTTGCGGTGTTTGTGATTTGTATTGGAATGTTTATTGTGCATTCGGTTTTATCCGCGTTCGTAAATTCTATTTCTAGTGAGAAAAAAGGAATCACAAATGGCTTGTATCTCGCGTTTTATTATACGGGAGGCACGATTGGCACGACAATGCCGAGTTATCTTTATTATCATTTTGGTTGGGAAGTGCTTTGTTTGTTTTTGAGTGGAATTTTGTTCGCAAGTGCGTTGATGTTTTATAAAATTAGTCCAATCTTTAAGGAGATAAAATGAATCAGTTAGGGGAATATTTGGAATCAATCTTTAAAGAAATTGTGCCGCTAGGGAATTTGCATATTTTAGAAAGTGAAAAAGCAAGTGAGATTGTAGCGATTTTTTTAAGTCAAGATTTGCATAGTTTTAATGTTTTTTGGCAGAGTGCTGTGCTGCAAAATCTTTGTGAAAAATATTGCAAAACCCTAAGCTTTAAAGGAATCTTGCAGGTGCAATACACCTTGCTTTTAAATATCCATAAAGCCTTTGAAAGAGAACCAAAAAGAACGCAGAATCTGCTTAAAAAAGTCTTAGAAAACCTTGCTTTGCTAGAGCAACACAAGGTTGCAAAAGGAGAATTTTTAGAACAAATCAAAGCCCATTTAGAGTGGATTGCACATCAAGAAATCAAAGAAACAGAGACTTTAGAAAAACAACAAGAATCCGCTTTGGATTCAAGCTTTTTGCAAGATTTTTGGGGAAATAGTCTAAAACTCCTAGAGCAAAAAAGGGAAGTTTTGCAGGCAATGCAAGCACAGAATCTCCTTAATCTCTCCTCAAGTTTGACGGAGTTGGAATCTCTTTTGCTAAAGCTTAAAAATCAGCATTTTTCTATTGGAATCACAGGCGTGTTAAGTGCGGGGAAAAGCACGCTTTTAAACGCGCTTTTGGGGCAGGAGATTTTGGGTAGCTCTACGATTCCAGAAACTGCAAGCTTGACGCTTCTAAAATACTCCCAAACGCCTAGTGCGCAAGTGAGTTTTTGGAATAAGGCAGAATGGGAGGATTTAAAATCCACGATAGAGGATTCTGCATTGAATGAACTTTTGGAAAATATGGAGTTTAAGGAGGCTTTGGAAAAGTTTGTGCAGGATTCTACACAGAGTTTAAAGATTTCTTTGCAAGATTTACCCAAATACACTTCGGCAAATCATTCTAGTAGATTATGCAATCTCATCAAGGAAACCACGCTTTTTACACCTCTTAAATTCTTGGAAAATAAAGTAGAAATTGTAGATACGCCCGGACTTGATGACCCTATCGTGCAAAGAGAGGAAATCACCAAAGGCTATATTTTGGGTTGTGATTTGCTCATTCACGCGATGAATGCGGCACAGAGTGCAACACAAATTGATGTGGATTTTATTTTGCAAACCTTGCAAAATGCGAATCTCTCAAGGATTTTGATTATCCTAACACACGCGGATTTACTAGAAGCAAAAGAATTAGAATCTGCTCTGAATTACACAAAAGAGAGCATTAGGGCGCGCTTAAGTCAGAGTATGTCTAAAGATAATGCAGAATTAATGCTCCAAAGAGTAGATTTTATTGCGCTTGCAAGCTATCCTGCCTTGCTTGCTCAAACCAATCCACAAAAGGCAAAAGAATTAGGCTTCAGCCTAGAATCTTCCAATTTCAATGCGTTGCTTGATTATCTCAATCAAACTTTGCTAGGTAGCAATAGCACCAAAGCAAAGGACTTGATTTTTTTAAGCGCGCAAGGGTTTGTGCGGGTTTTTGAAAACATCAAATCAGCTTGCGTTTTGGAAAAAAGCTTGCTTTTTGCGAAAGAAAGTGAGATTCAAAAACTTATAGAGGAAGCCAAAGTAGAGCAAGAACAAAGCCTAACAAAACTTCAAGAAACCAAAGAATCCCTAAACAACGCGACGCAACAATTACAAACTTATCTTGAGACTTTGCAAAAGGAACTTAATCAAAAGCTAGAATTGTCTAAAAATGTTTTGAGTGAAAGGATTTTTGCGGATATTGTTTATGATTATGACAAAGGTAAAACGCCAAGTTATGAGCGATTGCAAAGAATCTTGGATTTGGGGTTAAAAGATACTTTAAGTGATATTTTGCGTTTTTGCACCCAAAGTTTAAATAAAAAGATTATGCAGTTACAAAGTCAGTTTGAAACGCAGGCGCAAGGAGGAGAGAAAGACGCTAGCATTTTGGGGAATTTTCATCTTCATTTTGATGAAAGTCTTTTAAGAAAAACTGCATTAAAGATTCTAAAATCTATCACAAAATCCGTGCAAAAGTTTGGCAAAAATCAAAGAAGCGAGCTTAAAAGCGCATTGGATTTAGATTTTGAAGCGGGATTTGTGGATTTTTTTGCGATGATTATCACGCAAAACAAAGCATTAGAATCCAAACTCACAGAGAATTTCAAAAATTTTCTTGAGGATTTAGAGGTAAATTTAAAAACAGACCTAGAAAACAAGGCAAGAATCTTACAAAATGCCTTGCAAAATTCGCAAAATAGCGCGCAAGAAAAATCCCAAAAAGAAAGTTTATTGAATCAAAACGAAGCAGCATTAGAGGAGGCTTTGCAGAGTTTTAAAGCCTTGCAAAGCTATGCTACAAGGAGCGCAAAATGCTAAAACAATATTTAAAAGAATGTGAAATCTTGCAAGCAAAAATTACACAAAAATCTCCTACGCAAAGATTAATTCTTGCTTGCCAAGACAATCTTAATCCTAATGATTATACTTTGAGTTTTTTTGAAAATTTACAACAAAAAGAAGCAGAGCCTATGCAAATTGCGATTATTGGGCAGTTTTCAAGCGGTAAAAGCACTTTTTTAAACGCGCTTTTGGGGCAAGATATTTTGCCCACAGGGATTACCCCAATTACCTCAAAAGTATGCAAAATCTGCTATGGAGAGGATTATATTTTAGAAATCCTCTATAAAGATGGGCGCAAAGTCTTGCAAAATATAGATTTTTTGCATAAACTCTCGCGCGAAAATTCTCAAAATATTCATCACTTTTGTCTTTATGCCCCGATTTTGTTTTTGAAAGAAATTAATTTCTTGGATACACCGGGCTTTAATTCTCAAAATTCTGATGATACGCACACGACATTGAAAATCTTAGAAAATGTAGATGGAATCATCTGGCTTACCCTGATTGATAATGCGGGAAAAAATAGTGAAAAAGCGTTACTTAAGGAATTTATTACGAATTTTGCGCAAAAAAGTCTTTGTGTTTTGAATCAAAAGGATAGACTAAAAGACGAACAAGAGGTGCAAACAAGTTTGGAATATGCAAAAGTGGCGTTTGAGGGAATTTTCTCTGAAGTGATTCCAATCTCTGCCAAACTCGCATTAAGCGCAAGATTAAATACTCCTCAAAAATTTCTTGAAAACAAACTTCTTTCTTTTGCGCAAACAATCCAAACACTTGCCTTGCAGGATTCCAATGAGGATTCTAAAAACTCTCAAAATCCACAAGATGTTATGGAATCCTTGAGCGCAACTTATCAGAATCTGCAAGAGGGAATCTGGCAGGAATTAGAAACATTAAACTCTCAAAATACAGAACAGCGAATGCGGGATTCTAATATGCCTTTGATTTTTGACTTTCTAAATCAAACTATTAAGCCTAAAGCGAGCTTTGCTAAATCTTATAGCACACTTAAAAAACTTCGTGAAATGCACATTTTGTTGCATTTGCAATACCATAAAATTAACCAATGTTATTTAATCTTGCAAAGGACTTTGCAAAAAAACCTACAAGAATGTATTGCAAATTGCGCTCTTTCGCAAGAAAAAGAACAAAAAATCTTTAATGATTTATATATCGGGCTAGATTTGTGGCTAGATACGCTTGCGCAAAGAATCTTTAGCGCATTGGAGAAAAAATCCTTTACTTTTGCACAAAAAGAAAAAGGTCTTTTGCGCACAAAATCTGTTGAAACCAATAAAGAAGTGGTGATTCTCCCGATAGAAAAGCTGCGCATAGAATTGCAAAATCAAGATACGCAATTAGTGAAAGATTATAAGGCACTAAGTGTAAAAATTAAGAACTTTTTGGATTTATTTGTGCGCTCTATTGGGCAAAATACCAATGCTTTAAAACAAGAATTGGCAAAATGGCAGCATAACGCACCTAAGAGTATTGAACTTTATCTTGTTGCACCCCAAAGTCAAGCATTGGGCGATTTGCGAGAATTTGCTCAAAATTGTTACGAAAATCTACTAGATGATTTTAACAAAAATGCACTTGTGGCAACTTCTTATTTGCGCAGTGAATTGAATGTATTAAGCAATTTTCTAGCTCTTAGCTACAACAATGCAATAGATTTGACTTTGAATCGTTTGGATTTAAAGATTAAAAATGCAATCACGAAACACGGTGAGAATCAAGAGGAATTTGCCTTGTTTAATCCGACTTTGGAAAATGTGCGGGAGAGTTTAAACGAAACTTTTTGCTTTGAACAATTCCAAGCGCGTCTTTTTGGACCAATGAATTGCCTTAAAAAAACTTATGCGCAGTTTTTGAATCAAAACGAACAAACGACACAGGATAAAATACAATTAATTACGCAAGCCTCTTTTGAACTTAAGAAAGAAATAGATAAAATTATACGAAATCTGATAGCAATTAAAGCAGAGCAAAAGAGCATTAATGTGCAAAAATAAAAAGTGGAATTAGAATTGCTTAATCTACTTTAACGCACCAATAATGGCGGCAAATTTAGGATAAAGACTGAAGGGAAGTTTATGAAAGTAGAGCTCTTAGAGCCATACATTCAAATCAGCATTGAAAAAGAATCGCAATTTCTAAAACGTGCGGTGGATTTTGCTTATAAGCATTTTTCCAAAGCCTATCGTCTTTCAAGCTCCGTACTAATCTTGGACGATGGCGAACGTTACAAAAAAGACTATTTTTTGAATTGGGCATATCATGTCGCAATGCAAGAGGAAGCCAAAAAAGACAGCGAGGATTTCCAAACAATTATTGATAGCAGTTATTTGCCTATTCGTATTAAGATGATTGAAAATCGGGCAGTATTAGAACATATTATCGTGTCTTTGCAGATTATTCAAAGCTCTTTTGGTAATTCGCAGGTATGTTTGAAACTCAATCGCCCAAGTCGTCTTGCAAGAAGATATTTAAGCTCTTTATTTCAAGAGTTTGTGTTAAGCTATACAAGACAGGAAATTTTCTTGGATTCTAGCAGTCCTTATTTTTGGGAGAAGCTCATCGGAGCGCTTTCTATTAAAGTGATTCATAATATTGTGCTAGATTTTGATTATGAGACTTTCAAAACGCATAATACTTTTGAATGTTTTGAGGAATATTTAACCAAAGAGGAAAAAATCCTCAAAAAAAGCTATAAGATTCTAGGTTGTGGTTACAATGATGATTTTGAATGTGTGAAAAATCGTTATATTGAACTTGCTAAAATCTATCACCCAGACAATGTTTATGGACAAGACAAAAAAATTATTGATGGCTATGCGGAAAAATTCCGCTTAATCAACGAAGCGTATGAAAATATTAAATCCAATTTCAAACGCGTAGCATAGGGAGCGAAAAATGTCTAATGCAACACAAAAAGAAACCAATTTAAATGACGATGTATTTTCTGCCACGATTCCAGATGATATTTTTGATAGTTTTGAGGAATTTAAAGACGAGCCACAAGAGAAACAATCTACAAAACCAAAGGAAAAAGAATATGTGGAATATTCTTTAGAGGATTCCCAAGAGGATTCTAATAAGGGACGTTTTTTGGCTTATTTGTTTTTGCTTATTGTGCTAGTTGGATTGATTTTTGGTGGAGGATATTATTTTCTTACACAACCTAGTGGAGAAGCTCTATTAGGCAAAGCACAACAGATATTGGGATTTCAAACACAGCCTGATATTCCAAATGGAATCGTAGAATCACAAAGAGAGGCTACAAGTGAATTTGCTAAAGAGGAGGAGATTAAACGCTTGCAAGAAGCACTCTACCAAAAAGAAAAAGAGCTTGCAACGCTTTCGCAGTCCGTAGATAGTTTGAGTTTGTCTGTTAAAGAAATGCAAAACGCAAATAGTGCAAATTCCAATACAATGGCGAGATTGCGTTACACAATTAAGCCTAAAAAACAAATCATTGCCGAATGTTTTTCTATGGGAGTTGGAACTTGGGAGATTCCACAAAGTTGCTTGCTTTCCATTGCGACAAAAGTAGATAAAGAATTGCAAGCAGACAAACGCGTCGTTGCCTTTGAGGTGCAAGGAATCGTAGATACAAATCCTTATCGTGGATTGTCGCCAGAGCTTAAGCAAGAGGGGCTTGCAAGCTTTCGCGCGTGGAATGCGATTCGTGCAATTAATGACAAAATCCCCAATGCAACCGTATTTGAGGGTCCAAGCTTGCAGTTAGAAAATAAACGCGGATACAGCATTAAAGCTTATTTTGTTGAATAAAATGAGTTTAAATCCTCCTATTCACACTTTGGGCGTATTTTTGCGCCCTTCTACTCCAGAATTAAAAGCTTATTTTTTAGAATTTCAAAGTTTAGCTTTGGATTTAGGTTTTAATGTTATTTTGGATTCTTTAAGCGCGGGAATGATTGGTATGCGTGGGTTGAACTTTGAAGAGCTTTGCACGCAATGCGATGCGTTAATTTCCATTGGAGGGGACGGCACATTGATTTCCACCGCACGACGCTCTTTTGCGTTTGGGAAGCCCATTTTGGGCATTAATATGGGGCATTTGGGATTCCTTACGGATTTGCAAAAAGAGGAAGTAGAATCCTTTTTACCTAATCTTAAAATGGGAAATTACAATATCGCAAATCATATAATGCTAGAGGGAAAAATACAAAATAATCAAAAGAACAATGCGAGTTTTTTTGCCTTAAATGACATTATTCTTACGCGTTTAAACGAAGCTTCTATGATTTATTTAAAAGCATATATTGATGGAGAATATTTTAATGCGTATTATGGCGATGGATTGATTATCGCCACACCTACGGGTTCTACTGCGTATAATATTAGCGCAGGCGGCGCGGTGGTTTATCCCTTTTCGCGCAATTTGCTTTTAACACCCATTTGTGCGCATTCTTTGACACAGCGTCCGCTGATTTTGCCAAGCAGTTTTGAGATTCAAGTAGAGCTTGGTGAGCAAGGGCGTTGTAATGTGGTAATTGACGGACAAGAGAGCAAGCCTTTAAAGTTTGGTGAGAAAATCGCGATTCGCGTTCAAGACAATGGCGTGAAGCTGATTCACAATGCGCATTGGGATTATTTCAAAATCCTAAAAGAAAAATTCCATTGGGGAGATTTTGAATAATGCAAAAATTGCTCCTTCATCAAATCACCATTAAAGATTCTCCAATTTTTAAACAAATCACTTTTTCTCCCAGCACACATTTTAATGTTTTTAGCGGGGCGAGTGGAGCGGGAAAATCTGTGCTTATGGAATCGGTGCTTGCTCTTTTTGGTTTGCGCGAATGCAATGCACAAGTTTTGGAAGCGACTTTGGAATTACAAGGGTTTGGAGAGGAGTTTAAGGGGTTAATTGATGAGGGAGAGGTAGTTTTGACTTTGACCAAAAAAGACAAGATTCGCTTTTTTTTGAATGCACAAAATATTCCCAAAAAGAAAGTTCAGGCACTTTTTGCTCCCTTTTTGAAGCATTTAAGCACCAAAGCAGACGATGTGATAAGTGTAGAAAATTTATTTTTGGTGTTTGACTCCTTTTGTTCCTCTAGAGATTCTAAATACAAGGCTTTATTGCAGGCTTATAGGGATTCTTTTGCGCAATTTTTAGACGCAAAGGCTGCACTTAAAAAACTGCAAGAGGAAGCATTAAAAGTTGCAGAATTGAAAGAATTTGTGCGCTTTGAGATTCAAAAGTTAGAATCCCTTAATCCCAAAAAAGGAGAGTATGAGGAGCTTTTGGAGCTTAAAAAAGAAATTTCAAAGAAAGAAAAAATCAATGAAAGCTTGCAAGGGGTGCAAGAGTTTTTGAGTCATCGCTCCAAAGTTTCCCATTTTCTAAACTTGCTTGGTAGCGAAAATGATACGATTTTGAATGCCTTAAATGAGTTAGAGGCATTGTGCGAGCAAGAAAGTGAGAGATTGGGCGAGCTAGAAAGTATGAACCCCGAAGAGATTTTGAATCGCTTGGAAGCCTTAAGTGCATTAAAGCATAGATATGGGGGCGTAGAGGAGGCATTGGAATATTTAGAATCCAAAAAGAAAGAATTAGAAAAATACGAGAATTTGGATTCTATTCTAAAGGATTCTATGGCACAATTTGAATCTGCTAAAAAAAGCTTGGTGGAGAGCGCAAATGCTTTGCAAAAGATGCGAGAAAAACAGCTTGCTAGCTTTAAAGAAACTTTAAGTAATGCGTTAGAATCTCTTAAAATGCCCAAAGCAAAAGTTGCTTTGCGCCCCATTGAGGAGGTGGAATCCTATCTGCCTTTTGGCAATCAAATCTTGGAGATTTCCCTAAACACTGCGCTTAAAAACCTTAGTGCAGGGGAGTTTAACCGATTTCGTCTTGCGCTTTTGCTTACTCAAAGCGTGCAAGAAAAAAATCAAGCCATTATTATTCTAGATGAAGTAGATGCGAATTTAAGCGGAGAGGAATCTCAAGGGGTTGCAGAAGCCCTTAAGACACTCTCTAAAAATTATCAAGTCTTTGCGATTTCTCATCAGTCCCATATGCCGAGTTTAGCCGATACACATTTTTTGATTCAAAAAGGCGCACAAGGTTCAAGCATTATTCCTTTGGACAAAGAGGGTAGAATCCGCGAGATTGCGCGTATGATTAGTGGTAATGAAATCACAAAAGAAGCGTTGGATTTTGCCACAAAATGTATTGAGGGCAATCAATACAAAAAATCTTAAGATTTTAATATGAATCTCTTGACATTGCAGAAATTTGCGCATTATTTGAAGCAAACCCCACCGCTGAAATTGCGCTCCATTTATAGAATCGCGGATAATTTGTTTAAGTTTGACATCAATAGCAATTTGTTTTTTGTGGATTTAAGCAAGGGCAAAAGCACGATTTTTATCACGCAAGAAATGCTTATTTCCTCTAAAGTTTATCAAGCTCCTTTTGATAAAAGCTTGCAAAAATACTGCTTCAATTCCTTGATTGTAGATGCAAAGATAGATGGAAATAATCGTATTTTGCAGCTTGTTTTGGAGACAAAAAATAGTTACAAGACTTCCCAAGTCGTTTTGCAGGCTGAATTTACGGGTAAAAATACGAATCTGATTTTGTTAGATTCCCAAAATATCGTACTAGATGCCCTGCGACATCTTACCAAAGAGCAATCTTTCCGCGAAGTGAGAATCGCAAAGTCGCTTTTGCCATTACCACAGCCTACAAACGCACCGATACTAAAAGACGAAGGGGAACTCTTTGCCGCATTTGAAAACAACTTTAAGATTCTAAAGGCAAAAGAATTGCAAGCAAAAATTGCCAAGTCTAGTGCGCAAATTACCCAAAAAATAACCCAATTACAATACCATTTGGAATCCTTAGAGGATAAAAATGCCCTAGAAAACAATGCAAAAAAAGAAGCGGATTTAGGGCAGTTGATTTTGCGAAATCTTTATTTGTATCCAGATTTTAAGGGGCGCGAAATCTGCCTAGAAAATGAGAAAATTACCTTGCCTCCGCAAGCGCATTCCTTAAGCCATACAGCGCAAATTTTCTTTGAAAACTCCAAAAAGCTCGCTAAAAAAGCCAAAAATATTCATCTACAAGCGCGTAATTTAGAGGAAAAAATCTTTTTTTATCAAAAACTGCTTCAAATGATACAAAATGTAACAAATTTGAATGATTTGCAAATTTTGGATTCTAATTTGCAAAAGAAATCTAACATAAAACAAGCAA
>NZ_JAIEFA010000072.1 GCF_029067145.1 Helicobacter sp.
CCCCCCCCCCGCCTAATAGTGGATAGCTTTGGATTGTTTGGAGATTCAAAAGCACTTGGGCTGCGCCCTCAAAGTCTTGGAGGCAGGAGAGGCAGAATCCCAAACGATAAATCCAATAGTTATTCAAAGTATTGTTGCGATTGACACCTTGTGTGTAGGATTCTACCGCGCCTTTTAAATCTCCCATACGCTCTTGTGCAAACCCTAGCCGAAAATGCGTTTGCGGGTTTTGATAATTTAGCTTCAAGGATTCTTGATAATAGAAAATAGCATTTTGCCAATCATAAAGCCGCTCAAAGCTTTCGCCTATTTTTTTAAGTAGCAAATCATCGGAAGCTTGGCTTTGCGTCATTGAGAGATTCTGTGAAACAGAATCGTGGCAATCTACAACCTTACAATCCGAAGCATTTGCAATGGAATCCCAAGAGTGCAACTTCTCCAAAAAGGCGCGATTCGCAAACTTCCAACGCTCTTTTGCAAAGTGAAAAACCCCGATTCCATATCTTTTGGATTCTAACTCCTCGTCTAATTTAATCGCCTGCGCATAGGCTTCTTTGGCTAATCCCAAACTCGCTTCGTCTGCTAGATTCTCATAAGCATATCCCATTTCATAATAAAGTTGCACGAGATTTTCCTTGTGTTCGCACAGCGCAATCGCTCTTTTGTAGGCTTTAGCTGCTTTGTCGTAATGGTGCATTTGCCTGCAATCCTCTGCAAGGAGAAAGCACCTAGCATAGCTCTCGCCTTTTTGCTGTATTTCTTGCTCTAGGGCGATGATTTCTTGCCACCAAAGCTTTGTAGGAGCAAAAAGCGCAAAATCCCTCGTTCTTGCGATTTCCAATTGCTCTTTGTATTTTTCGTTTTCAAAATCTAGCTCAAGGGCTTTTTGGAAATATTTGCTTGCTTCTTTATAATTTCTGCATTTTTTGTAGCACATTCCGATTTTAAACAAATTCTCTGTATGGTTTGGGCAAAACCTCTCTGCGATTTGGTAAAACTTATTTGCTTTTTTATAATCCTTATCCTTATGATAAATTTTCATTGCATAATAATAAAAGGGGTAAAAAATTAATACTTTCATCTTGCGATTCCTTGTTTGAATTTTAAATATTCCTGCACAAAATCTCCTTCGCCTAAGTTTTTAAATTTCTCTAAGATTTTTGTCTCATTTTGCAAGGAAAAAACCTCAAAAAGCAGATTATAAAGCGAGCAAATAAACCATTGTTTATTTGTGATTTCCATATTTGGAGTGGTTAAAAAGGTTTCATATTGCGCGGAATCTTTTGGGGTTTCCCATTCGCCATAGTTTTCTTTTAGATACAAATTATAGTTTTTTGGTGCTAGATATTGCTTACCCAAAAACTCATAAGGCACAAGCCTAAAAGGAGTATTCCACCACCGCACATAATCCCCATCGTGATAAATGCGCCCCTGCTCCTCATAATGTGCAAAAACATCAATATAAGTGTTGTTTAAATGGCGAATCTGCACGCCACCTTGATAATTTTTAAAAAGAGTATTGAGCTTGAAATTCCTACTTTTTTGTAAAACCTCTCTTGCTTTTTGCAAATCTTGCTTGTAAATCCCAACATCTATATCCTTATCATAGGCGATGAAGTTATGCTCACGCACACAACCTAGAAATGTACCCGAAACCAAAAACATTTGAATTTCGTTTTGTTCTAAGAGATTGTGCAAATCCTCTAACGCCTCTTTTGCGCTTTTTAAATCCATTACTTCTTTTGTGTTAAGATTCTTAGAATCCCTTTGCAAAAATAAAAACAAAGATTCTTTAAAAAGTCTTTTGGCTTCTTTGTATTCTCCGATTCTAGCGGCTGCATTTGCGAAGTGCTTTAGAATCTCCCATTGGTGCAACTTGAATCTTTCAAAACGATAAAGATTGTTACTTAAAATCTGCTTGGCAGACTCTAAATCCTTAGAATCTTGGATAATTTTTGCAAGAATTATCCAAGTCTTTAGCCTTTTGGAGGCTTGCAAGAGACGCTCCAAAGACAAAAAGGCTTCTTGTTTGCCACCCAAATAAGCCAGCAATATTGCTTGCAGGTAAATTGCGTCTGCGTGGTTGGGATTGGACTTCAAAAAATAATCCAAATGCTTTAAACTTCGCGTGAAATCCCCATAAAAATAAAAAATCTCTGCGAAATAAAATTCCGCGATTCTTTGTTTGAAAAATTGCAAGTTTTTAAGAATCCAAAAGGCTTTAGAATGCGTTTTTAGGCTTTGCATATAAACTTGTGCCGATAGACAAAAAACAAAAGTCAAAGGATTTACTCCCTTGCTTTCCCGATAAGTCTTTTGGAAAATCTTTTTAAAAGTCATTTTTGATTCTTTGTAAAAGTTCGCTTGTGGAAATATTTTGCGTTCTGGGTAAATACACGACTTGGCAAATGTCTTTAAACTCGTCAAATTTTCCTGACCAATCATCACCCATTACCAAAATATCTGCTTCATAACGCAATAAATACTCTCTTTTTAGCTCTAAAGATTCTTCTAAGAAAACGCTATTAACAAACTTCAAGGAAGCAACGATATGCGCCCTCTCAATTTCGTTCATAATGGGATTGCGCGCCTTTTTCGAAAAATTCAGTGCGTCAGAGGAAATGCCCACAAAAAGCTCATCTCCCAATCTTGAAGCTCTTTCTAAAAGCTTCAAATGCCCAAAATGAAACAAATCAAAAGTGCCAAATGTCAAAACTCTTTTTCGTTCTAAAATCATAAATGCCTATCAATTAATCCAAATTTTGTATTGAAAATTAAACTTTTCAATACAAAATATTTTCTTTGCATAAAGAAATAATTAGGTTAAAGAATGTCTTGTTTTAGGGAGTTTTTAAAGGATTTATTTGGAATCGCAAAGCCTATCATAGCTCGCAAATAGAGGTGTTAATGAGAAAAACACTTTGTGTGTTTTATTTAATAGAGATTAAAATTTATTTGTGGGATTTTGAAGTATGATTTTGTTTTTGAGGGCTTCAAGATGAACTGCAACCTGTGATTCTCCTTTAGGTCATCTATCACATATTTAAGAATTGATAATGTATAATAAAATTTGAAAAGTTTAATTTTCAATAGAAAACAAAAATTATGTAAAAGAAATCAATGCAAAACGCCGAATCTAGTTCCAATAAACGCGGAAATAAGAGGGTTGGTGTGGTAGTTCCCATTTACAATGTCTCCTCCTTTTTGCCACAATGCCTAGAAAGCATCATTCATCAGACTTATATAAGCTTAGAGATTCTTTTAATCAATGACGGCAGTACAGATTCTAGCTTGAGAATTGCCAAAGAATATGCACAAAAAGATAACAGAATCACAATTATTGATAAAGCAAATGGCGGACAAGCAAATGCAAGGAATGCAGGAATAGAGTTTTTCAGTGGGAAGATTCTGCACAATGGAATCGCAACACACAAGGAAGCAGATACATTGCATTCCTACCAAATTATAGGAGAGAATCCCTACCAAATCTATGCAATTTATAGCCTTAAAAATCCCCTAGAGATTCCACAAATTGATTATTTACAATTTGTAGATAGTGATGATTATATAGAGCTTGATTGCGTAGAACAATGCGTGAAGAGAATGTGGGGTGTAGAGATTGTATGGTTTGATTTTCAGCGAAAATACGAGGGCAATCTTAACTACGATTCCGCAAAAAAGCCCACTCCACTTGAAAAATATGGCTTCTGCAAGGAATGCAAGATGACGCCTGCGGAGTTATTTACGCAAAGCAAGTTAGTAGAGCGGAAATGGCACGCTTTTGCTTGGCAAGGAATGCTTGATTTTAGGTTTTTAAAAGCTATTTCACTCAAATTTGCAAATGTTCCTTTGGAGGAAGACCACCACTTTTGGCTTTTGTTGCTTGCTCAAAGTCAATTTATTTTTATTTTGCCCCAAAAACTTTACATTTATCGCATTCATCCGCATAGCATAACGAATTATGGAGGCAAAACAGGGCTAAGCAATATCCCCAAACGATTCCAATGCTACTTGAAAGATTTTTGCGGGAATCCTATGCTTTTGCACAAATATTGTCTCGCCACAAGTGCTGCAACAATGCTAACAGACATTTTTACACGAATGGAGAGCGGAGAGATAGAACCTCAAACTTGTGCGATTCTAAAGCAAGGTATTTTGAATCGCTTGTGTATGTTGGCAATGAATTTAGAAAGCTTCCAAGCCGACCCTATGGGCTTCTTGCCTTTGCTAGCAAAAATCAAGCCCTATGCAAAAGAACAAAAAATCGGTGCGTATGCCCTTATGCACCAAAGCTTAGAATATCAGCTAGGATTAGCCACGCTTTCAAGCTTCAAAAGCATTTCAAATTTTTTAAAGAGTTTTGGGGTGCTTTATCGGATATTGCAAAGATACAAAAAGCTGGCAAACATAGAGCGCGCGAGCCCTCTGCAGGATTATTGGGATTTCAAAGAAGCGGAACACTTAAAGAAACATTTGTCTTTTAGGATTGGGAAAAAATTAGTAAAAATCGTGCTTTGACTGACTGCTCGTCCTTGCTCTGCTTATACGGAATCGCAAAAGGCAAAATGCGAGATTATAAATTGCTTTACTGCGCTTGTGATGATAATAACAAACTACTTTTGCCGATACCATTCATATACACTTCTTATTCCTTGCTCTAATTTAATAGAATCCCTCCAACCTAAAGAGTGGATTTTGCTTGCATCACTTAATTTGTGCATTGTACCATCGGGCTTGCTTGTATTAAAGTAGATTTCCCCTTTAAAACCCACAATATTTCTAATTAAATGTGCTAAATCTTTAATGGATATATCCTCTCCTGTGCCGATATTAATATGGGTGTTGCGGATTTGTGTGGAATCTTTTGTATATAAATCTTGAAAATTAATATTTTGCATAATAAATACACATGCATTTGCCATATCATCAGCATACAAAAATTCTCTTCTAGGATTCCCACTACCCCAAATTTCCACGCAATTAGGTTGGATTCCAAAGTGGTGGAGATAATTTTTAGCTTCCTCAAAATTTCGCATTTTTAAGTCTCGCAAGATTTCATCTTGCTTATTTTGATGATAAAGTTTAGCAAGATGTATTTTTCTAAGTAATGCAGGCAGAACGTGAGAATTTTCTAAATCAAAATTATCATTGATTCCATAAAGGTTTGTTGGCATTACAGAAATAAAGTTTGTCCCATATTGGAGATTATAAGATTCGCACATCTTTAGCCCTGCAATTTTAGCAATCGCATAAGGTTCATTTGTGTATTCAAGCGTATTGGTGAGGAGATATTCCTCTTTAATGGGTTGAAGAGTGTCTTTAGGATAGATACAAGTAGAACCTAAAAAGAGTAGTTTTTTAACGCCACATAAATAAGAATTGTGGATAATATTGTTTTGAATTTGTAAATTTTGGTAGATGAAATCAGCCCTATAAGTGTTGTTTGCTAGAATCCCCCCAACTTTTGCCGCAGCCAAAATTACATATTCGGGCTTTTCTGTGGCAAAAAACTTTAACACAGATTCTGTGTTAATTAAATCTAGCTCCTTATGGGTTTTATAGATTAAATTTGTGTATCCTTGAGATTCTAATCGTTTTTTAATGGCACTCCCTACAAGCCCCTTATGTCCGGCGATATAAATTTTGGAGTTCTTATGCACAACGAACCCCTTGTGCGGAATCTAGGACGAAGCTTGTATGGTTTGCTATGCAAGGCGTTAGGAATGTAAGGCTACTTAGTTTGGGGGGGGGGGGGGGGGGGGGGGGGGGGGGGGGGGGGGGGGGGGGGGGGGGGGGGGGGGGGGG
>NZ_JAIEFA010000073.1 GCF_029067145.1 Helicobacter sp.
GAATCCCTACTTTGTTGTTTGGGGCTGACTTGAATTTCGACAAGAATTAGATAGCTCTAGCTGCATGCCGACTTGTGTTATGTCGTAAAACTAGCATATAAATATAAACGCAAACAACGCAAATTACGCTCCTGCTTACGCTAAAGTTGCGTAAGTTTAACTAGCTTTTGGAGCTGTTTTTGAACAAGGATTCTAGCGACTTTTCAAAAACATCATTTTAGCTAGATGCGCCTTGCACTACCGAATGTAAGTTTAAGTTTAGGTTGCCTTGAAGCACTATTTTTGGAAGTTTGGTGTTTTTAAGAAAGATTTAAAATCCAAATAAGCATGTATATCGGCTGTTGTTGGTCTGGTTTTTGGACTGGGGTTTGATTCCCCACAGCTCCACCAAATCTTTTAACGCAAGATTCTATTTCTCTTTAATCTTTTGACACCACTTTTTATAGGCTTTAGAGATTTGCTTTAATTTAATACCAACAATTTCTGGAATCTCATACGAATGATGTTGCAAAATTAACTTACGCAAAGTTTTGAAATCCTGCTTAAATACCTTAAAACTCAACAAAATCTCTTTTTCGTGGCAAACTTCTAATGAATTTTGATTGATTGAATGATGCCAAAAATAATGGCTTTGAATCTCTGTTTGCTGAATACAGGGAGTAAGTTTGGACTGCAAAGCAACTTCAATCAAAACTTCAGCATTTGTTATCGTAGTCGTTGTTTGAAGTAACATTAAGCAATTTTTATGTTCTTTTTTACTCATCTTTGACGCCCATTCTCTTTTTTTTCTCCTCTAAGGATTTTTTCTTTTCCTCCTTGCGCATTCGCTCCAAATTCATCTGACGCTCTCTAGAACGTTTGAATTTCTCCAAATATTCTTGTCGCTCTGTCGGGCTTTGGTAAGCAATAGGACGGATAAAAAAAACAACCAACATTAACACAAAAAAGAAAATCGAGACCTCTTGATTGGAAGTTAATTTATACCAAATCATCGCAATACCAAGAGAAATAATAACTTTTAGCGCAATAATCATTGTTTTTCTTAGAGCATTCTAGGTAGAATCTTATGTTCTTTAAACTGCAAAGCATTACAAGATGCTGTTTCCTCAAAAAGAGCCAAAATCACTTGAGGCATAAAAAGCAATGGAATCTCTAAATCATCACGACCGCTTGCAATTTTTAACTCCACCGCATTTTGGTCCATTAATTCAAAATTGCCAATATTTGGCGTCAAAATAAAATCTACGCCACTATCTACCATTTCATAATAATCCGCTGCACCCATTTTGTAAGCCAACGCGGGATTGACTTGCAGCAAATACGCATAACTCTCTTTAAAAAATGGCATAATCTTTAATCCTGTAATCTCCTCTAAGCTTGCAATGATTTGGGATTCCATCACCCAAGTTTCAAGCTCTCTATCCAATATCAAAGCGCACTTAAATCCCTGCCAACATTTGGCTTTTAAATGTGAAATTTTAAGCGCGTTTAACACAATTTCTGGGACAAAAACAAAGCAATTTTCCAAACTTAAAATATCCATTTCCACACCACATTCTTTGACAAGAGATTCTCTTAATTCCGCTTCCTCATAAAGAGCTTTTAAAAAGCTCTTAATCTCTAGTAGGCTTTGAGAATCGCAGAGGAGTATTTTGTGATTCGTTTCTTGAGCTTCCAAAAACAAAAGAAATAGTTTTTGATAATATTTTGCCCTCTCAATAAAAGGCAAAAACTTGCTCTCTAGCACAAGAGTTTGAGTTTTTTCAATAGGAATTTGTAGTTTTTCTAAAAGCACTTTGAAATTTGACATCAACAGATGAGAGGATTTTGGATATAAATTATTGTGCAACAAAATAAAAGATTCCATTTATTTTCCTTAAAAATTAACTTTTTTGAACAATTTTGCCTTAAAAGACTGAATCTTTGGAAGTTCGCTTCTTTCAAAGACGATTTGCTTTAGCTCATTAATGCACGCGTCAAATTTGGGATTTTGTGGAAAAAGATAAGTTTGCAAACTTTGTGCGTTGAAGATTCCATTTTCTAATCCGCAAATCGTTTCTAAAACTTCTGAAGTTTTATGTTTGGCATACAAGGAAGCTACCAAAATAAAATATGCCTCTCCTAAATATTCTGGATTCTCAACGCTTAAGGGCGTAGCATAGGCAAAAGGCAAAAAAGAAAGCAAAAAAGCATCTTTAATGGTTTGTGTCTCTATATCCAATGCTTCCAATCCCTTAAATTCCACATCTTTAAGGACGCTTTGCACTTCTTCTTGCGCCAACTCATCTAGCCCAACTTGCTTGAGCGATTCTATCTTTTGCAAAAATGGCTGCACATCAATGATTAAATCTTTCAAAGCCAAATGTGGATTTAGCGGCTCTATCCTCCATTCTAATCCAAATCTTTTAATCAAATCTTCTATCTTAAGACCAAAATCAAACACCACTACATTATTAATCTTGAATCCATACGCATTATAACCATACTCTAACACATTTTCTTGAACAATAGCTAGCAAATCCAATAAGGATTTCTGTCCATTAATTTTTACTATCAGTTTTGCAAAATAAGGCAGATAATCCGTCTTGACATCAAAACGGAACAATTCTAAATTAATTTTCTTATCCATATTTTCTCCCATAAACACTAAACTTCAAAGTATAGCAAATTATTTTTTAAACCTTTTGTTTTTTGGATTTGCTAAAAGTGCTTTCATAGAACTATGAATCCCCTCCTCTTCTCCATTTTTTGTCTGCTCTAATTCTGCAAAGGTTGCAAAAAGATTTACAAATACGCAAAAATCTGCACGCAAATCCTCATCATTAGGCAATAAAATCTGCACAATAGAATCCAAAGGTGTTGTTACAAAACTGCCCAAATTCTCTTCACCAAACCCTGCTTCAAAATAAAGATTCTTTGAATCTAGCTCCAAACTTTCAAAAGTATAACCAGCTAAAATAAACACCGTCAAATCACTAAAAGAACCACGAATAGAATCTGGTAATTCTGGCTCAAACTTGACGCGACACACATTACATACAATAGAAAAATTCACTTTTTTGTGGATTAAATATTCCAAAACTTCATAACAATGCTTTCTTAATAATTCTTTTATTTTCTTATCTTTTAGCAAAAATTCCATAATCCCTCCTTACAAC
>NZ_JAIEFA010000074.1 GCF_029067145.1 Helicobacter sp.
TATCTTAAGATTACTTCAATAGTCTTTTTAAGATTCTTCCTAGAATCCCGCAAGGGATTCTATACTACTTTTAATTTTATTTTAAAATTTAATTTATTTTTTTGTTTTTCCCTTTCCTTAATTTTGCTATTGTGCATTGTAGTTTATTTTGTCATTGTAAGGACACAAAAAGAGTAAAATTACCACATTGATAATGCAAATTTTTCAATTAATTTTTATTTTGTAGTGCTTTTTAAGGCAAAAAAAGATAAATTTACTTTAACTTAATCCCAAAAGATAAAGGAAGGTAATGGAAAGAGAACAAACGCTACTGCGACAGGCTCAAGATAGGCTTGCGAATATCGCTAAAATCCCAAGCCTCAAAAAAGGTCAAAGCATTAAAAAAATGCTGAAAGAAAAAGGAATCTCAAGAAGAGATTTTATGAAGTGGGCAGGAGCAATGACTGCAATGCTGTCTTTACCTGCAAGTTTTACTCCACTAACTGCAAAAGCAGCAGAAGTTGCAGACCGCTTACCTGTGATTTGGTTGCATTTAGCAGAATGTACAGGTTGTAGCGAAAGCCTCTTAAGAAGTGATGGACCGGGCATTGCAAGTTTGATTTTTGATTATATTTCTTTAGAATACCACGAAACCATTATGGCTGCGGCTGGCTATCAAGCAGAAGAAAACATAGAATCTGCAATACAAAGATACAAAGGACGTTATGTATTAATGGTAGAGGGTGGCGTGCCAACAGGGCTAGAAGGACAATATTTAACAATTGGCGCACACGGAAATACAGGCTTGGCAAATGCGAAATTAGCAAGTGAAAATGCAGCAGCAATTTTTGCGATTGGGACTTGTTCAAGTTTCGGTGGAATCCAAGCAGCCCACCCTAACCCAACTGCAGCAAAACCGCTGAGTGAAGTTACAAACAAACCCGTCATTAATGTGCCTGGTTGTCCTCCAAGCGAAAAAAATATTGTGGGTAATGTGATTCATTTCTTACTTTTTGACACTCTACCACAACTAGACGCTTTCAATCGTCCAAAATGGGCTTATGGTCTAAGAATACACGATTTATGCGAAAGACGCGGGCATTTTGACGCGGGAGAATTTGTGCAAAGATTCGGCGATGAGGGTGCAAAAAATGGCTATTGTCTTTATAAAGTCGGTTGCAAGGGACCTTATACTTTCAACAACTGCTCCAAATTGCGCTTTAACTCCCATACAAGCTGGCCTATTCAAGCAGGACACGGCTGTATTGGTTGTAGCGAGCCAAATTTCTGGGATACTATGGGACCTTTTGAAGAGCCTCTTGCTAGCAAACTCTATAATGCGCCATTGTTTAAAGGTGCAGACCGCACTGCAGATAATATCGGGATTACATTACTCGGCGCAGCAGCCATTGGTATGGCAGCACACGCAGTTCTAAGTAACTTCAGAAAAGACAAAGAATAAGGAGAATTTATGACAAAAAGAATTATTGTAGATCCTATCACAAGGATTGAGGGACACTTAAGAATTGAAGTCATCGTAGATGAAAATAATGTCATTACTGATGCTTATTCTAGCTCTACTTTATGGCGCGGTTTAGAGGTTATTGTCAAAAACCGCGACCCTAGAGATGTCGGCTTTATGGTGCAAAGAATCTGCGGCGTTTGCACCTTTTCACATTACAAAGCCGGAATTACCGCAGTAGAAAACGCTCTAGGGATTCAGATTCCATTCAATGCACAAATGGTGCGAAGCTTGATGAATGTTTCTCTTGTAATGCACGACCATTTGGTACATTTCTATCACTTACACGGATTAGATTGGTGTGATATTACAGAAGCACTTAAAGCAGACCCCAAAAAAGCAAGTGAGCTTGCGTTTAAATACTCTAAAAATCCGATTGCAACAGGCGCAGATGAGCTTGCCGCTGTGCAAGAAAAAGTTAAAGCTTTTGCAAGTGCTAAACAAGGTTTAGGACCTTTTGCAAATGCTTATTGGGGACACAAAACCTATAAATTCTCTCCTGAACAAAACCTCATCGTGCTTTCCCACTACTTAAAAGCCCTTGAAGTGCAAAGAGTTGCCGCACAAATGATGGCAATCTTTGGCGCAAAACAACCTCACCCACAAAGCTTAACCGTGGGAGGAGTAACTTGCGTTGCGGATATTTTAGACCCTAGCAGATTAGGAGATTGGCTCACCAAATACAAAGAAGTAGGAGATTTCATCAATCGCGCTTATTATGCAGATGTCGTAATGGCAGCTGAAGTTTTCAAAAACGAACCAAGCGTGCTAAAAGGTTGCGGTGTGCGTAACTTCCTTTCTTATGCAGAAATTCCTGTCAATCACAATGAGACCCTTTATAGCACAGGTATTGTGCGAGGTGGCGATATTTCTAAACTCCTAGAAGTCAATGAAGACCTTATCACAGAGGAAGCAACACATTCTTGGTATCAAAACGACAAAGCGTTGCACCCTTATGATGGCGAGACAGAGCCGAATTATACAGGCTTTACAGACGCAGAGACTATCGGACCTGATGGCAATCCACTCAAAACAAAAGCAATTGATATGCGCGGCAAATACAGCTGGATTAAATCTCCTCGTTATAATGGCGAACCTATGGAAGTAGGACCACTTGCAACAATTGTTGTAGGACTAGCAGCTAAGAATCCTCGTATTACCAAAATCGCAACACAATTCTTGGAAGATACAGGATTGCCGATTGAAGCGCTCTTTAGCACATTAGGCAGAACTGCAGCACGACTTTTAGAATGCAAACTTTCCACAGATTATGGCGTAGAAGCTTTTAATTCTTTGGTAGCAAACCTTAAAACAGGAGACCAAACCACTTGCGCTCCTTATAAGATTGACAAAAACAAAGAATACAAAGGGCGTTATATTGGCAATGTTCCGCGCGGGACACTAAGCCACTGGGTAAGAATTAAAGACGGCGTTGTAGCAAATTATCAAGCCGTTGTGCCAAGCACTTGGAATGCAGGACCAAAAGATTCTAAAAATCAAATGGGACCTTATGAGGCTTCATTGGTTGGAATCAAAGTGCAAGACATTACCAAACCATTAGAAATCGTGCGCACCATTCATTCCTTTGACCCTTGTATCGCGTGCGCAGTGCATTTAATGGATACAAAAGGGAATGAAATCAGCCAATACAAACTTGACCCTATTGCGATGAATTGTAAAATTTAAGGAGAAATTATGGAAACAAGATACAAAGCTGTGCTTGAGTTTTCAAAACTCACACGGATTTTCCATTGGATTAGAGCATTAGCAATTTTTGGATTAATTGCAACAGGATTCTATCTTGCTTATCCTTTTTTAGCACCTAATAATTTCACAGGCGAACCTGTGGGATTCCTCTATGCTTTAATGCGCAGTTGGCATTTGATTCTTGGCTTCTTACTCATTGCAGTAACTATTTTTCGCCTTTATCTACTTTTGACAAAAGAATGCGCATTGGAACGTCGCTCTATTTTGGATTTTTTTAATCCTTTTGTTTGGTTTGGCGTTTTAAAAAGCTATCTGCTTTTTGGAGGACACCCTCATTTAAAAGGTGCTTACAATCCCTTGCAACTTGCAACTTATCTAGGCGTTATGTTCCTTATTATCGCTATTTCTCTTAGCGGACTTGTGCTTTATGTGCATGTTTATCACGAGGGCTTAGGAGGATTCATTGCGCCTTTAATGAAACCTTTAGAAGTGCTTTGTGGCGGAATCGCTAATGTGCGTTTAATCCACCATATTTTAACTTGGGCATTTGTTATTTTTATTCCGATTCATATTTATATGGCGAGCTGGAATAGTGCGAAATTCCCTGGTGCTGGCGTAGATACGATTTTTAGCGGCGTCAAATTTGAAAAAGATGAGCAAGCATAAACACCAAATGCGATTCCTCGTGAATCGTATTTTTGCATTTTAAAATAAATGAAAATCCTTGTTTTAGGCATTGGCAATATTCTCTTTGGTGATGAGGGGATTGGCGTACATTTATCCAATCTATTAAAACTCAATTATACTTTTAGCGGTGAGCATTGTGTAGAGGTTGTAGATGGCGGAACAATGGCGCAATATTTAATCCCCCTCATCACACAATACGATTCCGTGTTGATTATAGATTCTATTGACGCAAAAGACGCCAAAATAGGCGATGTTTATTTCTTTGACTTTCGTGCGATTCCTAACCAAATCACTTGGGCTGGCAGTGCGCACGAAGTAGAAATGCTCCAAACCCTACGAATGATTGAAATGCTAGGAGATTTGCCACCAACAAAGATTTTAGGCATTAAACCTTTTGTCATTGGAGAAAATCCAACCTTTGAACTCACAGAGGAAGTCAAAAATGGCGCAAAGCTAATGGAATCTCAAGCAATTCGCTACTTAGAATCACTTGGCGTTCAAGTCTCTAAAACCTCTCATCAAGACTTGCAAGAGATTGCGCGTTTCTCCTACAAAGGATATTAAATGACTTCTGGAACTTCGGAGTTGGAATCCCATTTAATTGTTGCTTTCGTTTTCCAACGAATCGCCAAACTTGCTTTTTCGCAAAATATTCAAAATTTCTTACTCAAATCCTTGCATTTTGCCTTAAGAAAAACCAACCTACAAGGGCAATTTGTGCAAAATTCTCAAGATTCTTTTAGGCTAGAGGTGCAGGGAAGCCAACAAGAAATTTTAGACTTTAGCGATTCTTTGCAAAACTATATTCCACTTTCTTTGCAATGGACTTTTAAAGAGTTGATTATTTTAGAATCTTTTGCTAAAGAAAATTTAATCTCCTTAAATCATCTCTTTGTAACGCACTTTCTAACTCCTTTGGAACTAGAACAATTAAGCGACAAAGAATCCCCGAATTTTTGCAACCTATGGGCGCAATGGATAGATTTTCAGCCTACCAAAATGACACTTTTAAAAGAGGGGCAAAGAAAAGAAATTCAAAATGCGCAAGATTTAATAGAATCCCTCCAAACTCTTGCGAATCTTTTGAAACAAGGCGAGCGCATCTTTGTCAAAACAATTTTTGGCAAAAAGGAGTTGGCACTTTTAGAGGAAAACAATCCACCAAATTTAGAGGATATTGGGGAGGATTTTTGCTTTGTGCCCTACTCTCTTGCAAATGTCAAAATGCTTTTTAGGGCGGAAAATGAGGAATTACAAGCCCTAGCAACTTTGGAAAAACCCATTTTAAAACTCGCTCCCAAAAGCATTTTTCAGCATTTTTTCCCCACCGCGCAAGTGAATGTCCTTTTGCCTTTTGAACCCTACTTGGTTCTTTTGAGCAAATTTTTGGATTCCTCTTTGGGTTTATATTTGTTGCCGCTCCAACAAAAAAGAGAAAATGGAATCTGTGAATTTGTTGCCGAAGATTCCAAACCTCTGACTTTAAGCGTCGCACAAAACTCTCTTATCTTGCCACATTGCTTTGAATCTTGCAAACCCAATTCCATTGCCAATGCTTTTTTACAAGCCATTACAAAAGATTCTTTAAATCGCGTCAATGCGCTTTATCTTGGCGAAAACTCCACGCTTTTTTGGGTATATTTCAATGAGAATTTCAAAGAAGCCCTTTCATTTAACTTTGAAAGCAATCTAGGAGCAATCCTTGAAACATTCAAAGCCCTAAATCCAACCACACAAAGTTTGTTAAAAAATTTTTCGTCCCATTTTGAATCCATAATCCAAACTTTAGAATCCCTCCCCAAAGATTCTATCCTCTCACAAAACCTATTAGACTTAGTGGGAATGTGCGGTGTCTTGCTAGGCTTGGGCGAATCCCACAATCTCAAAGCAAGCGCAAATGCCGTGATAGAATGTGCGTGGAAATTTTTGGGCAAGAAAGGTCCGCGCGTTGATTTTAGACTAGAGCGCGACACAGAGGGCAAAATCTCCTTAAATACCTTGCAAACCTTGCGTTCTGTTATGAGCTTCAGACTTGCTGGGGTAGAGAACGAGCTGCTGTGCTTTGGAATCTTGGATTCTTTGGCGGAATTTTTTGCTAATTTTAGTCGCGATATGGAAGAAAACTATCAAACAAAAGGTATTATCGTCTGCGGTGGATTGTTTTTGAACACACAATTTATCAACCAATTCGTGCATTACTTACCAAAAACTTCCGAAATCTATGCCTGTGCGACAATGGAGTTTAAAAACAAGATTCCATAAAGCCCTTGTGATTCCGCTATTCTTGCAAGATTTTGTAAAAATGCAGTAAGCAAGATTCTATTATTATAAATTTGCAGAACAAAACCAAAAACAATGAGGGCGATGGGGTTCTTACAAGAAAATTTGAAAAAATTTCATAGCAATCTACAATATCCATTTATAAGAAATAGAATCGCAAATCAAAAGAATGCTTTTTAGGCAAAATACTTTGTAATCCGCTGCTTGCGCTAACGCAATAAGATTTGTGATTCTATTTAAAGAGCACGCTTCCTAAGCGCACGCAGTTGCTCCCACAAGCAATCGCAAGCTCAAAATCCCCACTCATTCCCATACTTAAAGTCTTTGCGCCTTTGTTTTGCAGAGATTCAAAAATCCTATATGTTTGTTCAAAACTCTTTTGAACGATTCTTTTTTCGTCTGTATGCGCGCCAATACTCATCAAACCGCATAACTTGATGTTTGGGCAAGTCTCCAAAATCCTGCAATACATCTCTTGCGCAATCTCTGGCATAAAGCCACTTTTACTCTCCTCTTTGGCACTATTTACTTGCAGCAAAGTGCGCAAAGTCTTATTTTCTTTTTGCAATCGCTTTTGTAATTGCTCTGCTAGCTCCAAAGAATGTAGGCTTTGAAGCATAAAGGGATTGAGACTTAGGAGTGCATTTATTTTATTGCTCTGCAAAGAGCCGATGAAATGCCATTCTAGCGGGAGAGATTCCAAGATTTCAGATTTTGTTTTCAAGTCTTGCACTTTATTTTCACCAAAGGCGCGTTGCCCACAAGCATAAAGTGCTGCAATTTCCTCTTGTGTAGAATATTTGCTCACCGCAACTAAACGCACGATTCTATGCCTATCTACTGCAATTCTTGCCTTTTCAATTCTTTCTATTGCATCTATTAGATTCTGATTTAACTTTTCTTGCATAAACCTCCTTTAAAAAGGCATTGTTCCATTAAGAATGCGCAAAATATCATTATACAATCCAAGCCCCATAAGTCCTAACAACACAATCCAACCCGCCATACTTAAACGATAAAAAGTGTTTTGCGTTGGGATTCTTTTTGTCAGCATTTCATAAAATGTAAAAAGAATATGTCCGCCATCAAGAGCTGGAATCGGAAGTAAATTTAAGATTCCAAGATTTACAGAAATCAAAGCAGTAAATGCAAAAAGCGTAACAATCCCTAATTCGCTTGCCTTTTTGGTAATGCTCACAATAGAAACCACGCCGCCTACCTCACTCAATGGCACAACACCGCTTAACATTTTTTCAATACTTTGCAAAATTAACTTACTAGATTCCAAAGTCTGACCAAAAGCATAGAAAATAGAATCCGCAAAAGAATAAGACACAAGCCTTACCTCTCCACTAGAAAAAATCCCAATTAAAGGACGCGCAATCTTTTCACCAAAGAGATTTTTGGATTCTCCTATTTTGGGGATTAAAATCGTCTGATATTCTTTAGAATCGCGCAAAAATACAATCTCTAGCTCTCCTTTGGATTTGGCAATCGTTTGGCTCATTGCTTCCCAAGTTTGAATTTTTCGTCCATTGATACTAAGAATCTCATCGCCACTGCGTAACCCCGCAATGTCCGCTGGCATATTTGTTTCTACTTTGCCTACCACAGGAGCTAATTCGTTTTTCCCCATTAAGCCAATGACAATAAAAAGCAAAAAAGCCAGCAAAAGATTAAAGAACGAACCTGCGGCTAAAATCAGCAATCGCTTATAAGTTGCAACACCATAAAGACTATCACTAGCAGTATCACGAATCGTAGGGTCAAAGTCGCTTTGTCCTTTAAGCTGGACAAATCCCCCCAATGGAATGAGGCGCAAGGAATATTCTGTCTCGCCAATTTGTTTTTTCAAGATTCTTGTTTTGCCAAAACCAATGCTAAAGGCTTCCACGCGCACACCAAAAAATTTTGCCGCCAAAAAATGCCCTAACTCGTGAAAAAAGACCAAAAAAGATAAAACTAAAATTGAGCTAATCATTCCCATTTAGCGCGCCTTTGCATACATTTTAACATAATCATAACCTGAATAAAGCGTCAAAGCCACTGCAAGCCACAAGGTCACATTTGCAAAAGAGTAATCCATAAGCAAAAATGCAATTGCGGTAATTTGCAAGCCTGTTTTATATTTACCAAGATTAGAAGCTGCAACTTTAATCCCCTTGCTTGCAGCCACTACACGCAATCCGGTAATAAAAAATTCGCGACTAAGAATCAAAAAGACTGCCCACACATCTGCGCGATTCCACACCAAAAGCCCAATCAATGCAGATAACATTAATAATTTATCCGCAAGCGGGTCAAAAATTTCTCCAAAAATGCTTGAAACATTGAAACTGCGCGCGATAAAACCATCAAAAAAATCTGTAATACTTGCAAGACAAAACACCAAACAAGCAAAATAATTAATCCAACTAGGGTGGATAGGGGGTGGAAGTATCCACTCTCCATAGAGAATCAGTGCAAGCAAAAGAAAAGCAAATATAACCCTAAGAATAGTCAAACCATTCGGTAAAGATTCTAGTTTCATCATCTTTTTCGCTTTATTTAAAGCTTGTTCCTCCATCAATCACAATCGTTTGTCCTGTAAGCCAAGCACTTGCGCTACTATCACATAAAAACAAACAAGCCCCCGCAATGTCCTCTGGAGCTCCCATACGATTAAGCGGGCTTTGCTCTACCACTTTTGCTTTAATCTCGGCAAAATCCGGAAACGCTCTTAATGCGTCTGTTTCAATAGGACCACCACTCACGGCATTGACGCGAATATTATACTCTCCAAGCTCCATTGCAGCATATTTTACCATTGTTTCTACGGCATTCTTTGAGTTGCCGTGTCCTGCATAATTTGGCATATACACAAGATTCCCAGTAGAGCTAAGGGAAATAATGCTCCCACCGCCTACCTTTTGCATTCTCTTTGCTGCTTCTTGCGCACCAACAACAAAAGCAAGCACGGTAGCAGTGTAGATATTGTTTAGTCCTTTGGGTTTTAAGCGCATAAAGGGTGCGAATCCACCCACGACACTTTTACCATAAATAATCGCATTGCTTACAAAAAAATCTACCCTCTCAAAATCTTCATCAATTTTTGCAAACAAATCCTTGTAAGTCTCTGGCTGTAAAACATCTAAAGGATAAGCTTTTGCCTTGATAGAAAATTGCGATTCTACATCTGCTATGATTTTATTTGCTTCTTCTACATTTTTATTATAAGTAAATGCGATATTTACACCCTTTTGTGCAAAACGATAGAGAATCGCTTTGCCAATTCCACGCGTCGCACCACTGATAACTAAAGTTTTACCTTTGAAATTTTCATTCATTTTACTACCTCATATTGACTTAAAATTTTTTCAAGATATTCTATATTTTGTGCCGATGGAGCAACCAATGGCAAACGATATTCTAATGTTTTTAAAAGTCCGCTTAAATACATTGTTGCCTTGATTGGAATCGGATTACTTTCTATAAATAACGCTTTATTAATTGCATAAAGTTCATTGTTTAATTCTCTTGCACGTTCATAATTATGTGATTGCAAAAGTGCGTGTGTTAATTCTGCAATTTTGTTTGGCAAAAGATTGGAAGTAACAGAAATCACCCCTACCCCACCACAACTTAAAATAGGATAATTAATTGCATCTTCGCCACTTACAATGCTCAAATCTTTGGCATTCATATTTAAATCAATGACCTTTTCAATGCTACCACTTGCTTCTTTGACTCCATAAATATTTGGAATCTCGTTAAAAAGTCGCAAAATGGTTTTTGTCTCCAAATTCACACCTGTGCGTCCGGGCACATTATAAAGCATAAGGGGAATGCTTACTGCATTTGCGACCTCCTTGTAATGCAAAAACAAGCCCTCTTGTGTTGGCTTATTATAATAAGGCGTAACACACAAAATCGCATCTGCTCCGCAACTTTGCGCAAACTTGGCAAGCTCAATTGCTTCTTGCGTAGAATTACTTCCAGCACCCGCTAAAACTTTGACATTATACCCCTCTTTGCGACTTGCTTTACAGACACTCACCGCAACTTCAATACATTCTTTATGCTCTTTGTGACTTAATGTTGCGCTTTCACCTGTTGTGCCAACAGGCACGATGACATCAATGCCATATTGAATCTGTCTTTTAATCAAAGATTCATAACTTTCCAAATCCAACAGACCATTTTTAAAAGGTGTGATTAATGCAGTCATTGCACCTTTGACTTGATTTTCTACTTGCATTATTTTCCTTATTTTGTCAGGGTTAAAATTGTTGCATTGGAGCGAACAAAATATTTTTGTGCCACTGCAACAATTTCTTCTAGGCTTAAGTTGTCAAAATCTTGCTCAAAATGCAAGAGGGATTCTAAATCATTGCGCACGATATAGCTTCCAAACAAGCTTGCTACACCACTGCTAGATTCTAACTCGTATAAAAAATTTGCGCGCAAATTTGTTTTTGCTTTTTGCAGTTCTGCCTCTTTGAGTTTTCCTGATTTAACTTTTTCAATTTCCTGTAAAATTGCCTTTTCTAGCTTTTCTAGGCTCACACCTACATTTGCCAATCCCATAAAAATAAATAATCCATCATCTTGTAAATCCATATTGTAAGCATAAATTTCTGTGGCAAGCCGTTTCTTATCTACAATCTCGCTAATAAGCGGGCTACTCTTACCACCGCTTAGAATCTCGCCTAGTGCGCTAAGAGCAATTTGGTCTTTGTGATTAAAAGGCGGTGTTCTAAATGCAAGTGCCAAAATCTCAACTTCGCTTGATTTATGCACTTCTACTCTGCGCTCACCCTCTTGTTTGGGCTCTTTTGTATGTAATTGCAATGGAATCTCTTTTTTGTTTTTAATCTTTTCAAAATACTTTTTGACTTCCTTTAAGGCGATTTTTTCATCTATATCTCCCGCAATCACGATTGCCGCATTTTGAGGTTGATAATAAAGACTATGGAATGCGCGAATATCCTCAATGCTCCAAGCTTTAATATCCTCCATAAAACCAATAGGAGTCCAATGATAAGGGTGATAAACAAAGGCTGTATTAAAAAGCCTGAAATACAAATAACCCATAGGATTATTATCTGTCCGCCATAGCCTCTCCTCTGCTACGACATTGCGTTCGGGTTGAAATTCTTCGTCTTTTAAACTCAAATTTTGCATAAGCTCACTAAAAAGCTCTAAAGATTTGCCAAGATTCTGCGTGCTAGATTTAATATAATAATGCGTATAGTCAAAGCTCGTTGCGGCGTTTGTAGAACCACCAAAACCTTTGATAATCCTATCAAATTCTCCTGCCTTTAAATTCTTTGTGGATTTAAAGTTTAGATGTTCTAGCATATGTGCGATTCCACTTTTTCCCATTGTCTCATTACGGCTACCAACTTTATAAAATACATTCGTTGTAATCACATTGCTTTGATTCTTTAATGGAATCACGACAACTTCCAAACCATTTTTCAGTGTCGTTTGATAATGTTTTGGAAGCACAGATTTTATCGGGCTATTTTCCGCCATCAAAACTCCTAATAAAAATAAATTAATACAAAAAATCTTAAAAATTATGCAGATTAATTGCATAAATCCACGCCTACCGCTTCGCTAATATGGTTGAATCCATCACGTTCTAAAGAATTTTTCAAACCTAAATTGATTTGCCTTACCAAACTTGGTCCCTCAAAAATCAGCGCGCTAAAAACTTGCACAAGATTTGCACCCAAACGAATCCTTGTGTAAGCCTCCTGTGCATTTGAGATTCCACCCACGCTTATAAGCGTTATTTTTTGGTTTGCATTTTTCAAATAAAGCGCAATCTGCTTCAACATTTCGCGACTTTTTGAGGCTAAAACTTTTCCGCTAATTCCTCCTCTATCTTGTGGCTGTGCAACAAGACTATAATCCAAAGTAGTATTGGTCGCAATAATACCTTTTGCTCCGCTTTTTATTGCAGTTTCAATCAAATTTAAAGCGGAATCTATCTCCAAATCGGGAGCAATTTTTAAATAAATCGGCTTGGTATAAACTTGACAAAGATTGCTAAAAAGTTCTTGAATGAAATCAGTATTTTGCAAATCACGCAAATTTGGTGTATTAGGAGAGGAAAGATTGACACTCAAATAATCACTACTTTGTGCGAAATTACGCGCCAAAGTTAAATAATCTTTCAAGGATTCCTCTTGTGGAGTAACTTTATTTTTACCAATATTCACACCCAAAGGAACAACAAACGGAAAAAGATTCTTTAAGCGCGCATTTACCACACTCATTCCCTCATTGTTGAATCCCATTGCATTTTGGATAGATTCCTCTTTTATATGTCGCCAAAGACGCGGCTTATCGTTGCCGCTTTGTGCCAAAGGCGTTACCGCCCCTAGCTCTAAATGCGAAAAACCTAGTGCGCAAAGCGATTCTATCATCGTGGCATTTTTGTCAAATCCCGCTGCCAATCCCACAGGATTATAAAAGCGCATTCCATCAATTTCTTGGCTCAAAATGGAATCTTTAATGCAATTTTTGCAGGACAAAAAAGGTAAAAGCATAGGAATCTTAGGAGCGACTTTAGCCATAAATTCCACAATACTATGTGCAGTTTCTGGATTGGTTTTAAAAATAAAAGGACGTAGGGTTTGATAGTTTAGCATTTCCACCTCATTTTTAAAAATTCTGAAATTGTAACATTTTTTGATAAAGTTGCAATAAAGTCTTTTTAAACTTTATTCTTATTACATATCCTTCTCTTGAAGCATTGCACGAGACTCCTCTCGCACGCAATCCATACCAATGTAAAATTCTTTCATCATAGAAAGAAAAAGATATTTTCCTTTTTGTGTTGGATAATACGATGCACCCTTTTTAACAATATTACCGCTCAAACGCAAAAAAGCAATCTCTTTGAACAAATCTTTCTCTAAATCTGCACCATACAATGCTTTAAATCTCTCCTTATTCGCCTCCCCGCCAAAAAGTTCTACCATTAAACGATATTGTAACTGCGATTTTTTAGAATATTTACGCTCTCTTTCTACTCCCATTTGCCCATTTTGGATTTTTTGTGCATAGGTTTTTAGAGAAAAGGTATTCACATACAATGTGCCATCTAAAAAACTGAATGACCCAGAACCAATCCCGACATATTCGTCATTATTGACTACATATTCATCAAAAATTTCACTGCCTCTGTGTGAAAATGCCCAGCTAGACAAAGGAATAAAATCCGAAGAAAGGGTGTCCAAAATCTGCGCATAAAGTCGTGCTTCATTTTGCAAATCCACCTCCCCAATAGAACGTTTTAAAATACTTTTTACAGAGGGAGAAGACATCAAGGGATAAGTCGTTAGTTGATTCGGTTTTAGTTCCTGAATAATTTTTAAATCTTGCGCAAGCACTTCTTGTGTTTGATTTGGAAAATTAAAGATTAAATCCACATTTAAAATAGGTAGAATCCCCAAAGCAGATTCAAGCTTTTGACGCGTTACTTCTCCGCTACCAAACTTCTCATAACGTCCAATCTTGCGCAAGATTCCATCATCAAAGGTTTGCACGCCTACAGAAAGTCTATCAATTCTCCCTTTAAATTGTTCTAAAGTTTCCCTTTGGAGATGATTAGGGTCAGACTCACAAGAGACTTCTTGAATATTAAAAAGTTTTTTGGCTAAATCAAGTGTTTTGCATAATTCATCAGGCAAAATAGAGGTTGTCCCTCCTCCCACATAAACCGCGTTAAAATCATATCCCAAGTCTTTGACCATTTGCATTTCTTTACGCAAATTCAGAAAATAAGTGCGTGCTTTTTCTTCTTGAAACAAAAAACGATTAAAAGAACAATAGGTGCAAAGTGTTGCACAAAATGGTATATGGATATAAAGCAAATAATTTTTATTTTTAACTTTTTGGGGATTAGGCAAAGGAAGTTTAGTCCGCTCACTTTTATTTAAATGCAGATAATGTTGCGTTGCATAACGCATAATGTGATTTACTAGCTTTGTTGAAAGATTTTGCTGTATCATTATTAATTTGCACTCTTTTATTTAAAATTCAAAAACAAAAGTGGCGATTATAGAAAATAATTTGTAAATAAAAAATAAATCCAAAGAATAAAATTTGATTTAAAGAAAGATTTGCCTAAAGCACAAAAGTGCTTTAAACTTATGCCATAATGTCTAGTTTATTCACACTTGGCTGTGGAGCTTGTGTAGATTCTACTGGGGCTTGAGTTTGCAAATTTGCTTGCGTATTTTGCATTCCATTGATAAGAGAACCCATTAGTGCCTCTTCGCTTTGTATTGCTTTTTTTAAAACGCTCAAATTACCGCTTGCTACCACAGAACCGCTATCAATTCCTGAAATCATAACAGACTCCTTTCTGTTTATTTTGTATCCTTTTGTAAAAGGACTACGAATTATATATCGGCATTTTTTATGATTCTATAAAGTATAAAAACTTTATTTTATTCTCTTTGTTTTAATTTTATTAATTTAATTTTGCTAAAATTACGACAATTTTTATAACTTCCCCAAAAGAAAGGCAAATCAAATGAAAAAATTTTTGAAAATTTTAGGAATCTTAATCGTCCTCTTTTTATTCATCATCGGTGCTACTTTAACTTGGCTTTTCTCAAGTAGTGGTAATGAATTTTTAAAAAACAAAATCACACAAATTGCAAATGAAAAAGCTCCCATTGGTTTAGAATTTACACATTTTAAGCTAGGCTTTAGCAAATATGCATTTGGCATCACAGATAAACAAAAATCTCAAATTACACTCAATGGCGACTATTCGCTTTTCACCCTTAACACCAATGCACAAATTCACGCAGCTATTAAAGACTTAAGCCCTTATGAGCAGCTCATCGGTATGAAGCTTAATGGGGGAATTGGTCTTAATGGAGAAGTCAAAAAAAATGGAGGCGACATAGATGTAAAAGCCGACATCACTGCATTTAATAGTCTAATTAACGCGGACATTACACTCAAGGATTATAATCCCAAAAGATTATTTATCACTAGCAAAGAGGGCATTAAAGCAGAATCTCTGCTTACCTTTTTAAATCAACCCAAGTATGTAAGTGGCAAAATTTTGCTTAATGCGGATATGGATATTTCCAATCTAAGCGCACCAAGCGGGGGATTTCAAATCGCCTCTAATGCGCTCTCTCCAAATATCTCACTTTTAAATAAAAACTATGGAATCCTTTTGCCCAATGAACCGATTAAACTTGCAATTAATGGTAAGACACAAAAAGATTCTATCATTACAACCCTGCTTGCTTCTTCTAGCTATTTAAACCTTAGCTCTAGCAATCTTCAAGCAAGCTTGAACGACTATGCAACCAATGGAGAGATTAAAATTAGCCTTGAAAAAATCGGCTTTGGTGGGGTAATGCTTAAATCCCCTGTGATTGCAAATATTAACCTAAAATCAAGCAAAATCACTAACCAAGAGGCAACTCTTGCCTTGAATCTCATTACAAATCCTATTTTGGCACATATCAACTTGCCAAACTATATGCCAAAAGACTTGACAATCAGTGCGCAAGATTTGAGCTTGCAAGAAATCTTGAATCTCGTTGCAAAATACACCAATGCCACACCTTATAATGCGAATGGTGCAGTGAATTTAAATGCCAAAATAGACAAAATCAATCTAGATACTTTAGATTATAATCTAGCCGCAAAATTAAACAGCACCATTACAAGTCTGAATTATCAAGGAATGCAACTTGCAAACAATAATATTCTCAATGCAGAAATTAATGGAGACTCCAAAAGACTCAAAACAAAAGCGCAAAGTGATTTGTTTGATTCCAAGCTACTTGCGAATGTTGCTTTGAAAGATTATTCGCCTGAAAATGTAGAATTAGATATTCACAATCTCAACTTGCAAAAACTCGCCAAATTATTTAACTATACAGCAGAGGGACAGCTTGATGCAAAAGCAAATCTTAAAAATTTCAAAGATTCTAGCTTTGATGGAGATTTTGAAATAGATTCCAAACAAATCACCCTTGCCAAAGCCACACTTAACGCGTTAAGCGGAATGAAATTCAAACAAGATATTTCTTTGGCTCTTAACGGAAATGGAAGTTTAAAAAACGGAAATGGAAGTGCGCAGATTAAAGCAAATGGCAAAGATTTGAATGTAGAAATCAGCAACGTTAAAATCAATCTACCCAACAATGCTTATAGTGCGGACTTTAACCTAAGCACACCCGAAATCTCTAACATTAACCCATTGGATATGACGCTTAAAGGCGCACTTTCTCTTAAAGGAAGTGCTGCTTTTGCAAATGAGATTCCAAGCCTTAGCTTGCAAAACAAAGACTTTGGCGATTTAGACATTAAACTTGCCAATGAAAAGCTTGTGTTAAAAGGTGCAAATTTAGATGTAAAAAAAATCGCTGACTTTACAGGCAATGGCAAATTAGTCAAAGGAGGAATCCTAAACGCAAATGCAGACTTAATAATTAAAGGTAAAGATTCTCAAACAATTCTAAAAAATCTTAATGGAATCGCGGAATTAAATAGCAAAGATTTAGAAATTTATAGCGTAGATATTGATGCACTTGTAAGCAATTTTGAAAAAAGTAGCAGTATTAGCCTCTTAGATGTCGGCGCATTTGTGCTCGCAGGTCCTTTGGGAATCGCCGCAACAAAAGGCACAAATGTCGGTATGCTAGGGCTAAATGCGGTAATAGAAGCTAAAAGCGTCGTAAAAGAATTAGAGGCAAAATTTGATATAAAAAACGGAATCGCAACTGCACAAGATGTTGCTTTTGCCACAAAAAAAACGCGATTGGCAGCAATTGGTGCAATCAATCTTAATAACAATGCTTTTGAAAACTTTACCATTGGATTACTAGATGATAAAGATTGTGCAAAATATTCTCAAAAAATCAAAGGCACATTGAATAATCCCAAAATTGAAATCACTCAAACCACCATTTCTACTGCAGTCAATCTCGCAACTTCACTTTTCGGACAGATTAAAAAAGGTGCGCAAAATGTTGCAAAACCTGTGATAGGAGAAAGCACAGAGAAATGTGTGCCATTCTATCACGGAAGCGTCCAACACCCAAAACAATGAGAGATTCTGCACTTTATCGTTTAATTTTTGTGCAACCGCATAATGGGGAAACAAAACTCTTTTTATGCGGAATCGCATTGCTAACCTTTTATACTTTAGCCATTATCACTTGTTTTTTATTGCAAAATGGTATGGGGGATAAACTTCTAAGCATAGGTTTAAGTTCTCTTGTGTTTGGTCGGGCTGCTGGAATTTCATTGGCTTTAGCATTAGAATTTGATACTTTTTGGGCTACAATTTTAAATATTTATATTGAAAACACAATGGTGATAATTCTTTATCCACTTTTTGTATGGAGTATTCAAGGGATTAGCACTTTCAAAAGAACGGAACATTTTTTTGCTTCCATTTATCAGGTTGCACAGAAATATGAAAAACCTATTCAAAAATATGGAATCGTAGGTTTGTTTGCATTTGTATGGTTGCCCTTTTGGATGACGGGTCCCATTGTAGGTGCAGCAATCGGATATTTTATGCGCTTGAAAGTTTGGCTAAATCTTCTTGTTGTCCTTAGTGGCACAAATATTGCGATTCTGTGTTGGGTATATTTGCTAGAAAGTTTGGATTCTCAACTTAAATATTTTGGACAAAATACTATGTGGGTTTTATTGAGTGTATTTGTGAGCCTTGCTATTTTTGGCGCATTCTTTGCAAAACTTAAAAGAAGAAAAGGAGAAAAGGAGAAAAATGAGACTAATTTCTTGGAATGTTAATGGTTTGCGAGCCTGTATGAATAAAGGCTTTATGGATTTTTTCAATACAATTAATGCAGATGTTTTTTGTATTCAAGAATCCAAGATGCAAAAAAGTCAAGCGGATTTTAGCTTTCCAAACTATCAAGATTATTGGAATAGTGCAGAAAAAAAAGGGTATTCTGGTGTTGTGATTTTAAGCAAGACAAAACCCCTTAGCATAGATTACGATATGGGCATAGAACACCACGATAAAGAGGGGAGAATCCTTACTGCACAATTCAATGATTTTTTTCTTGTCAATGTCTATACGCCAAATTCTAAGAGAGAATTAGAGCGACTAGATTATCGTATGCAATGGGAAGATGACTTTTTGCGATTCTTAAAATCCTTAGAACAAAAAAAGCCCGTGATTCTATGCGGGGATTTAAATGTAGCACATCAAGAAATTGACCTTAAAAACCCCAAAAGTAATCGCAGAAATGCTGGATTTACCGATGAAGAAAGAGGCAAAATGACAGCTTTACTTAATGCTGGATTTACCGATACTTTTCGCTATTTTTATCCAAACTTAGAGGGAGCATATAGCTGGTGGAGTTATATGGGAAAAGCAAGAGCAAACAATACAGGGTGGCGAATTGATTACTTTTTATGCTCTTGTATATTAAACTCCAAACTCATTGACGCAAAAATCTATCCTGAAATACAAGGAAGCGACCATTGTCCTGTGGGGTTAGAAATTGAAGCACATTGACATAGACAATCAAAGTAATTTCACGCTAAAACAAGAATTTGTAGCACTTTTAAATTCTATTTTAGAAGCTATTTTGCAAGATTTAAAGTTGCCGCTCAAACCTTGTGAATTGCTTTTGGTAGATAATACCAAAATTACTCAATTCAACGCAGAATTTCGCGGAATCGCAACACCAACAGATGTGCTTTCCTTTCCATTAAACACAGAGTTTAGTCCTATTTTGGGTAGTATTATCATTTCTGTGGAATATGCACAAGAGGTTAGTCAGAAACTAAAACATAGCACAGAAGAGGAGATTGCTCTACTTTTTATTCACGGAATCTTGCATTTAGTAGGATTTGACCACGAAGTGGATAAGGGCGAACAAAGGATAAAAGAGGAGGAATTTGTCTCAAGATTCCATTTACCCAAAAGCCTCATCGTCCGCACACAATGACAATCTTAAAAGGGTTTTGAATGTTAGGTAAAACACATGTTAGCTTTGGGCTTGGGCTTAGTGCGTGCGGAATCGTATGTTTCAATGCGCTGACAAATACTCCATTAAGTGGCGCGGATTTAGGAATTTTTTATGGAGCAGTGGCTCTTGGCTCTCTTTTGCCAGATATTGATGAACCAAACTCTTTACTTGGCAAAAAAACCTTGGGCGTTTCTAATCTCATTCAATCTATTTTTGGACATCGCGGCTTTACGCATAGTCTTTGCTTCGTCCTCTTGCTTGGAATCTTATTACTCCTTTTAGGCACATTGGACAAAAATCTTTGGAATGAGATTCCATTTGTCGCAGAGTTTGCCAAAGCATTTGGTGGCATTATACAAGCCCAAAATGTAGAAATCTTTGGAATTGGCTTATTGCTTGGCTGTATCTTTCATCTCATTGGCGATATGATGACATTAAGCGGTGTGCCATTACTCTTGCCTTTTGCTAGTCGCAAATTTCATATCACACCAAACTTTATGCGCTTTAAAACAGGCGGAATCCCAGATAAGCTCATTACTGCTTTGAGTTTGGGAATCTTTGGATATTTAAACTTGGAATTGCTAGGCTTTGGCACAAATCTTAAAGGATATTTTCCCTTTTAATTCCTCCACTTACGCTTCCACCATTCCACTCTAATCTATCCCACATACGATTACATTTTGTCTAGG
>NZ_JAIEFA010000075.1 GCF_029067145.1 Helicobacter sp.
ATTTATTTCATAAAGGAACAAAAATGATTCAAATTAATCATTTTATACAGGTTAAAGGAAAGGAAAATGTTGGGAAAACCACTATAATTGTGTTTTTTGAAACTTTTAGAAAATAAACAATCAACACCAACAACGCAAAGGGCGCAATTAAAGTTTTTGGAATACTTGGAAAATGGAGATTTCAGAGCAATCATTGAGCGCAATGGTAAATCTATTGTGTTTATCAGTGCGGGAGATATTAAAAGAGTTGCAGAGGACAACTACAAAAATGCCCTTAGAGAAATGTATCAAAACAAGGTTGATATTTGTGTGTTTGCAACAAGAAGAAGGTGTGATAGCGGGTCAGTGGAGTTTTGGCAAGATATTGCAACACAAAATGGCAAACAAGATTTTGATGAATCTTTAGAAAACTGCAAGATTGATGTAGGTAAAGATGGCAACAAAAAAGAAGTTACTCACTATTTGCAAGAACAAAGTAAGAAACTTGTAAATCTAATAGAAAAATACTTATAAGGAGAAACAATGAAAAAATTATTATCTATTGTGATTCTTTTTTGTGGGTTAATGTTGTGGAAATTGTGGGCAGAGGAAAGACTCTTTCAAAAAACAATAGATGGAAGAGCCCATTTTTCATTTTGGAATAGTGGAGAGACGGATAAAATAAACTACTATCTCACGCAATTTTCCACTCCATCAGAAGTTTCAGGTTTTGGCAAATTCATAGTGTAGGATTCAACTCGGAAGACGATAAAGGAAATTTTGTCTGCTCTGGAGATACTCTAAAACTTTTGGGTTTGATGATTGATCAAGAACATTTCGACTTTAGTAAGGCATCGGATGCTGAGCAAATTCAACGCAATGTTAATAGATGGTTGAGAAACGCAAATATCAAGTTCCTTAATGGGGGTCATATTGCCGACAATGACTACCACGTTGAGTTTAGCGAACTTTATCCTATGTATTGTCCTGGTTGCTATTTTTATGATTTTGTAGCGGGATTTAATTTATTGGAAAAGATGAAACTTTCTCTTCCCAAAAAATACGACAGAATAATGCTAAATAGAAGTGTTATAAAAAGACTTGCAGTAGTCGCAAATGGTGGAAGATTTGATAACGGGGAGCTCGGCTATAAAACAAAATTGGATGATAATGCATTAGAAGACCTTTACTACGAGTTTAGAGATTTTGCAAAAGCCAAGGCGAAAGAGTTATCAACCTTAAAAATAAATCGTACCAAAAAACTCCTTGAGAATACCTGCGCCCCAGTGGAAAAATTCAGTTACAAACATTATGAAGAAGGAGGAATACTTGGAGTTCTTATAACTTTTGATGAAACAAGAGTCAAATCCCTAGAAGACTTAAACCCTACGCCACAACTATTTCAATTCATACCAGAACAAGAGCGTAAGTTTATAGATAATACAACTTCAACCAACTAAAAAAAGTGGTGGATATTAGCATACCTATGTCCTTGCGAGATTCCATTTGTAGAATCGTGGCGTGTATTTGCGTAAGCAAATTCACCCGCTTTGAGCCGCAAATCTATAATATTGTGCTTATTTAGGGATTCCATTGCAAAACCTAATAAATACTTAAAAGCTATTTGGAGTTTAAATGTGAAAGACTTTATAGAATCTAAAAGGACACAGATTGTAATTGCTGCTGTGGTAGTGTTTAATGCCTTGTGTATCGGTGCTTTAAGTCTATCAAGTGTGAAAGGAGACGCGAAACTTACCGAAATTTTTCTGCTGTGTGATACCTTTTGCTTATACTTTTTTGTTCTTGAAATGGTGGTTAAGCTGATTGCACTGCGCCTATCATATTTTAAAAGCGGTTGGAATCTCTTTGATATGACACTAGTGTTATGCTCATTCTCCTCATTTTTTGGTGGTAATGTCCTTATGCTGCGACTCTTTCGTGTGCTTAGGATTATGCGACTTTTTTCGGTCATTCCACAACTGCAATTTATCCTCGCTGTTATTGCAAGAAGTGTCCCTAGTGTCGCGTGTCTTGGAGTTGTGATATTGATTGTTTATTACATTTATGCCTGTCTTGGCACACAACTTTTTGGTGAGGCAAACCCAACATATTTTGGAGATTTGGGGCGCAGTCTTTATACTTTATTCCAAGTGATGACTGGGGATAGTTGGAGTGAGGCTGTTGCACGTCCGACAATAGCAATTTTTCCTTATGCTTGGGCGTATTTTGTTAGCTTTATCATCATCACGACTTTTATTGTGCTAAATATGGTTATTGGGGTGATTATAGATAGCATTAATGAGTTAAAGGCACAGAAAGCTAAGTGAATGCGGTAAATTGGAATCGTAGCGTGCAAATGTGAAGCATTTGTGCAGGTTTGGGAGAGTTGCTACGCAACGCACTACTTGCTTTAGTGCAAAACTATAATGTGGAATCTCTGTAAAGATTCCATTACAAAACCTTTGATTTTCAAGATATAGATTACTTCAATTTGTTCGCAAGGACGGGGCGGTGAGCTTTCTGTTTTTGTGAGATTCTGCAAACTTTATTGGCAAGATTCCATAACATTTTTGCATAATTGAAACATTTTTTAGCTTTTGCCTTAGAATTTCGCAAGGTTTTTTAAAAATAAAGCTTTCTTTTGATAAAATATAAAGTTTCTTAACGAAAAAATTAAGAATTGTTTTAATAGAGGAGGAAATAGATGGCAGAGAATGTCAATCGTAGAGATTTCCTTGGTATGGCTCTAGGAGGGATTGCAGCTGTGGGTGTTGGCGCATCGTTAGTTGCAATGAAATCTTCTTGGGACCCGCTGCCAAGTGTCGTTTCAGCTGGTTTCACAACTATTGATTTAAGCAGTATGCAAGAGGGTGAATATAGACAAGTAGAGTATAGAGGCACACCTGTTTATGTTATCAAAAAAACTGCAGAAATGAAGAAATGTGAAGAAAGAGATGTAGTTGTAGGCAATGCAGATTATAGTTTGGGTATTCAAATTTGCACCCATTTGGGCTGTATTCCTTCTTATGATTCTAAAACCACAGAATTTCATTGTGCTTGCCATGGTGGGCGATTTGATGCTTGCGGTAGAAATGTATTTGGTCCTCCTCCAACTCCAATGGCGATTCCGCCTTTCAAAATTGAGGGCGATAAATTGGTGCTTGGTGAAGAAGGTCCTGAATACTTAAAACTTGTAGGTAAGGCATAAGGAGTAACAATGGCACAAATTCATAAAGCAGATGGCATTATTGATTGGTTAGACCAAAGGTTGGCAGTAAAGCCTTTGATGAAAGTTTTAATGACAGAATATTGGATTCCAAAAAATATCAATTTCCTTTGGGCAATGGGTGTTGTTTTGGTAGTCTTGTTCAGTCTTTTGGTGATTTCTGGACTATTTTTATTGATGTATTACAAGCCAGATACTAAACTTGCATTTGATAGCGTGAATTATACGATTATGCAGGAAGTGAAGTATGGTTGGTTGTGGAGACATTTACACGCTGTGAGCGCGTCTGTTTGCTTCTTGGTTATTTATATTCATATGTTTGTTGCAATCTATTATGGTTCCTATAAACGCGGAAGAGAAATGATTTGGCTTACAGGTATGATTCTTTTTGGCTTATTTTCTGCAGAGGCATTTAGCGGTTATATGCTTCCTTGGGGACAAATGAGTTATTGGGCAGCAGCTGTTATTACTAATTTGTTTGGCGGAATCCCTGTAATTGGGGCAGATTTGGTTGTATGGATTCGTGGTAACTTTATCGTGGCAGACGCGACTTTGACAAGATTCTTTATGTTACATGTTGTGTTGTTACCTGTTGTGATTATGCTTGTGATTGCAGTGCATTTTTATTCTTTAAGGATTCCACATGTTAATAACGCTTATGGCGAAGAATTAGACTTTGAAAAAGAAGCCGAAAAGTATAAAGCAGGCAACAAAAAAGAGTCTAAAGTCATTCCATTTTGGCCTATGTTCTTGTCAAAAGATTTCTTTGTCGCAAGTTTCTTTTTAGCGATTTTATTCTATTTGACTTGCTATCATTTTGCTTTTGCGCTTGACCCAATTAACTTTGACCCAGCCGACCATCTAAAAACTCCTCCGCATATTTATCCTGAATGGTATTTCTTGTGGAGTTATGAAATCTTGCGTGGATTCTTCTTTAGTGCAGATTTGGGCTTGATTGCATTTGGAATCGCAAATGTCGTGTTTATGTTGTTACCTTGGTTGGACCGCAGTGATGTAGTTGCGCCTGCGCACAAACGACCCGGATTTATGATTTTCTTCTGGCTTTTGGTAATAGATATGATTGTTTTGACGATTTGGGGCAAGCTTCCTCCAACAGGCGTGAATGCTTATATTGGTTTTGCTGCGACAATTGCGTTTTTGGCATTATTGTTTGTATTTTTACCAATTGTAACCAAACTTGAAAACAAACAGAATTAAGGAGGAGTGAGAATGAAAGAATTCTTAGCATTAATCGTTGTTGTTGTGCTGACAGGGATTATTTATTGGGGTGTTGAACCTTTTGCACATGGTCAAATGTATCCAAAAGTTGCTCCTGCAGATTATACTTTTGCCGATTTGAAACCGATTATAGCAGAGGGTAATGCAGCAAATGGTAAAGAAGTCGTCAATGCAAATTGTCTTGCGTGCCACTCTATCAAATCTGAAGGTATGGAATCTCCATTTGCTCCAGAAGATGCTCTTGCGGCTTATGGTGTTGTTCCGCCGGATTTATCCTCCGCTGGATTGATTTATGAGAAAAACTTTTTAGGTAATGTGGTAAAAAATATTGCTATTGCGACAAAGCAAACACATAAATTTGATGGTAATCACCCAATGCCAGCTTATGATTGGATGAGTGAGCAAGAGATTGCGGATATTGTTGCTTATTTGCGTAGTATTGCTCCTCAAGAATTAAGCGACAAAGAAGTGTTTATTGACGCGTGCGGTCGCTGCCATAGTGTGCGATATGACAAATGGAGTGCAGAGGGTGGTATGATAGATTATCTAGGCACTAAAGTTCCAGATTTGTCTATGATGATTCGTAGTCGCAGTTTAGATTATTTGCATACTTTCATTAATGACCCACAAAAAAGACTTGCAGGAACTGCAATGCCACGCGTAGGTTTGACTGAAAAAGCAGAAAATCAAGTAGTTGCCTATATGGAATCTGTGGGCGATAGCAAGAAAGACGAACGCGAAGCACTCGGTTACAAACTCATTATTTTTATGGTGATTATGGGCGTTGTTGCTTATTTGTGGAAGCGCAAAATTTGGCACGATGTGCATTAAGCATTAAAGTAAGCAAGGATTCTCTCCTTGCTTTTCTCTCTTAACTTTTATAATTTGCAAAAAACTCAATAAAATAAAGTTAAATCCTTATTGCTCTTATAAATTAGACAAAGATTTCATTGTTGCTAATCTTGTGGGTGGGAATCTCGTACGGATAGACATTGATAATAAGCTTGTCCGAAACTAATACCGCCGTCATTGCAAGGAATTTGATGGTGCAAAAAGACTTTTTTGCCCTCTAGGGCTTCCAATGTCAATTGTGTTAAGAGTTTGTTTTGAAAACATCCGCCACTAAGTGCAATATACGCAGAATCTTGCACAATTGTTGCGATGATTTGTGCTAAAGTATAATGAAAATTGAGTGCAATTTGCGCTAAAGGAATCGCATTTTGCAAATCTTGATAAATGGCTTGAATTAAAAATTGCCATAAGATAAGATTATCTTTTATTTTAAAAGGATAAGCCTTTGGAGTTTTATCTTTTGCGGCAAGAGATTCCAAAATCATTCCCCCCTCTCCCTCATAATCTGCTTTCAAACAAACTCCACAAAGTGCGCTTACCGCGTCAAATAATCTTCCCACAGAATTGCAAAGTATTTTTTTGTCTGATTGGTGAAAATGATAGAAAGCTTCCAAGATAGATTCCCCAAATTCTTGCTTGAGAGATTCTAATAAGGGTAGATTCAATTTCGCATAATCCTCTTTAAAAGTGCTAAAAAGGACTTCCAAACCAAGTCGCCTAATATCTTTGATAGCTTTTTCGCCTCCCAAAAGTGCAAAATTATCAAAATGCGCAATACGAGAAAATTCCAAAGGCTTGTTGGGATTCCATTTCAAAAACTCGCCACCCCAAATTTTGCCATCTACTCCATAGCCTGTGCCATCAAAAATTACACCCAAAACTTCGTGTTCAATGGAATTTTCTGCAATATTAGAAAGCAAATGTGCGAAATGGTGTTGGACGAAGTGGGTTTGTGTGTTTTTATCTATAAAATCTCTTTGTGTGTAGTTTGGGTGCAAATCCAATACAGAGGTTTTAAAACTTGCTTGGTATTGTGCGCAAAAAAGTTGTTGTGTATTAACAAAATTGTTGAGACTTGATGGATTATCCAAATCTCCCAAATGCGGACTTAAAAGGGTTTTGTTGCGGAAGTGCAAACAAAAAGTTGCTTTTTGTTGCGCTCCTAAGGCAATGAAATTTTGAGAATTGCTTGCAAAATGTGGCAAAGAAATATCGCATAAAAACCCCCTAGCACGACGCATAACTTGGAAATTTTCCAAAAGATTCCTTTCTTTTAAATGATAAGATTGCATTAAGCTATCGTCTATTGCGTTTAGAATCTCGCGATTATAGGATAAGATTCCGTCGCATACCTCGCCTAGACGTTCTATAATTGTATTAAAACTTTTGATGATAGGCTCTCCACTCAAATTTGCACTTGTAAAAATCAGCGGAAAGTCTAATGCTTTAGTTAGTAAATAATGCAGAGGCGTATAAGGCAGAATAATGCCTAAAGTCTTGAGATTTGGGGCAATGCAGTGCAGTGGCAGGGCGTGGGATTTAGTATGAGATTCCGCATTTTTTACCTCTGCAAGTAGAATCGGAGCAATCGGTGAGGTTAAAATTTCCTTTTCATCTGCGTTTAATTGCGCATAATGTTCCGCCATTTTTAAGTCTTTACATAGAATCGCAAAAGGCTTTCTAGGGCGGTGTTTGCGCTCTCTTAAAAGTGTGATTGCTTCGGTGTTGAGCGCATTGCATACAAGCGCATAGCCCCCAATTCCTTTAATGGCTAAGATTTTGCCCTTTTTTAAATCCTTAATCGCCTCTTCTAAAGGATTGTGTGCAAAATGTAGATTGTGTGCCTTTGCTCTCTCATAGAGTTCGGAATCGGGAATGCTTTTTAGGAATTCTTTTGCGGCAATAAAATCCTTTAAACGATGAGTATAAAATAGTTTTGGTCCGCAAACTTGACAGCAGTTAATTTCTGAATGGAATCTGCGTGAATTTGGATTATTGTATTCGTTTTGGCATTCTTTGCACATTTTAAACTTTTGCATTGCAGTATTTTTTCTATCATAGGGCAAGGCAGAGATGAGGCTATACCGCGCACCGCAATTTGTGCAACTAATAAACGGATAGCCAAAGCGGCGATTATTAGGGTCAAGCAATTCTTCTAAGCAATCTTGACAAAGCGCAATATCTGCTGGAATCGTGGCACTTAAAAGAGAGCTTTGTTTGCTTTGTTGAATCGTAAAATCTTGATAAAGTTTATGCGTGGGACAAGGATTTTGGGAGAAATGCAAGATTTTTGCTGCTTTTGGAGGATTTTGTAAATCTTTTGCAAAGGCTTCTAAGTCTTTTTTGCTTCCTTGTGCGAGGATAAAAACTCCTTGCGTATCGTTGCATACGAAGCCTTTCAGGTGGTGTTTGGTCGCGATTCTATATACAAAAGGGCGGAATCCCACGCCTTGCACTACGCCTTGCAAGCGAAATTCATAGCTTAGAAGTGGAGGGTTGGGAGGGCTTTTTGAATGGTCTGTTTTGTTT
>NZ_JAIEFA010000076.1 GCF_029067145.1 Helicobacter sp.
CCCCCCCCCCCCCCCCCCCCCCCCCCCCCCCCCCCCCCCCCCCCCCCCCCCCCCCCCCCCCCCCCCCCCCCCCCGTTAAAGAGATTTTATAGCTCTCTTTCTAGTTCTTTTATTGGCTTTCTTGCTTTTGTTTTTATTCTTGCTGCTTTTATTAACTTTTATTATTATGAAATCTACAAAACAAATATTGATATTTTTATCTTTGGGTTAAAAGACGATAACACGCAAGCGATTCTAAGCATAATTTTTAAAGATTATCCAATTTTTATTTTGCTATTTTTAGCTGCTGTTTTTACTGCTTTTTGTGTATGGTTGAATAATAAGATTTTGCATTTAAAATTGCCTTTTGCCAAAGCAAAGCTTCCCATAACTTTAGGTTTTGTCTTACTTTTCTTAATAGCTTATACTTTGACTTTAAGGGGTCCTTACAAGCATATTGTAATGAATGTTGAAAATTATCGTTTTTCCAAAATAGAAAGTTTTAATGCTCTTGTCTTAAATCCTATTATGAGTTTTGCCTTTGCGCTGAAAAAGTATCAAATGGGTTTGGATTTGAAACCTGCTAATATGGAGAAACTAGAGGAATTAGTAAAAATTTTTCCACTTTTTTCCACAACTCCTAAAAATAATTTTGCACTTAAGAATCCACCGCATATTATGGTGAATCTAATGGAAAGTTTTGGCACACAAATGCTATCTTTGCAAGAGGAAAATTTGAATCTACTAGGCGAACTTGCGCAACATTTTGAAGAGGATTTTGTATGGACGCGTTTTTTGCCTTGTAGCAATGGCACTGCGCCTAGCCTTTCTTGTTTGGATTTCGCAAGTCCTTTTGTGCTTTCAAAATCCAAATACATTAAGCATTATTTGCCCTTCACGCCGATAGAGATTTATAAGTCGCAAGGTTATCGGGTTATCTTTCTGACTTCTGGAAATCGTGCTTGGTTTGATATGGGGACTTTTATGCAAACGCAAGGAGTAGAGGAGATAATAGATGAAATTGTCTTATTAGAGGATTATCCAACTGCAAGCAAAACGCGCACTTCTTATGGCGTAGGCGATGAGTTTATGTATCAAAAGGCATTGGAGCTTTTATCTAGCGCAAAAGAGCCACTTTTGATTCTTGCTTTAAGTGTTTCAAACCACCCTCCTTATCCTGAAGTGCCGATTTTATTTTCTAAAGAGCAAATTCCATTAGAGATTTTTGACAAAATACCCAAAAATACTTCCGCAATCCTGAATACTTATGTTTATGCCAATAACGAATTTGCGAGATTCTTAAGCAAAGTCAAGCAAAGCGAGCTAAAAGACAAGCTAATTATTGCTGCCACAGGAGACCATAGGGTAAGGGGAGTGGCAATGGATTTTAATGCAGAAAAAGCTTTAGCTTATGGCGTGCCCTTTTATCTTTATGTCCCAAAAGCTTATCAAGGAGAAATAGTCTATGACAAAACTCGGATTGGCTCGCATAAGGATATATTCCCCACACTTTATGCCTTGACTTTGAGCGAAACAAGATTCTTACATCTTGGCGGACGCAATTTGCTAGAGACGCAAGAGAATGATAAATTTGCATTTGGCTTTAATACGGAAGTGTGGATTGACAATGAGGGGATTTATCCGCGTAGCTCCAATCTTGGATATAAGTATAAAGATAATCAAAGTTTGCTTAGCACAGAGGAAAGCTTCGCCCTTGATGAGGAGCATTTGGGATTCCACAAAATTTATCAAGAATTTTTAGAATTACAGCTGCGTTATAGGCTTCTCAATCTTGCGCAATAGAATCTTTGGGATTCGTCCTCGCGTCTCCCACCTCGTCCTTTTACAAAGGCTTCTCAATGACAGAAAGTCAGCGTCATTGCGAGGAGTGAAACGACGAAGCAATCTAAATAAAAGAATCTCGCCTAATCTATCCCACAAGAAGCGGCTAAAAGTTTGAATTTAAGCTCCGCGAGTTTCCAATCCTCTAGCGTGTCAATATCCTGCACACGCATAGGGGGTAGCACGATACTCACAGAATCCTCAAAGATATTTTCGCGATTCCACCAAGTTTGCGCAGTAGCGAAGTAAAACTGCCCCGCATCGTGGTAGATTTTCTCTAAATCTTGTGAGCGTTTGGAAAAATGCTCTTTAAAAAGCATTGCATTTTTGCCCTCTTGAATGCTAAAGGCACGGAAAGGAGAATAGTCATATTCCACCGCACTAAAGCAATAGCAATCTCGCGCTTCTTTTTGCGCTGTCGCATAGGCTTTTTGCAAATCTTTAAAGTCAAGCAGGGGCGCGGTGGCATATAGGCAACACACCCAAAAATCCTCTTGATAGGCTTCTTGCAAGGATTCTATGGAATGCAATATCACAGCACGCGTGCTAGCATAATCATCACTTAGTTCCTCTGGTCGTTTAAGTGCACCAACCCCGCAATTTCTAGCAAATTCCAAAATCTCATTATCCTCGCTAGAGACAAGAATCTCGCGAAAGATTCCGCTGTTTTGCGCGTTTTGTATGCTATAAGAAAGGATAGGTTTGCCACAAAAATTTTTAAGATTCTTTCTTTTAATCCGCTTGCTTCCACCGCGCGCAGGGATAACGCACACACAAGATTCCATTTTAGCCCTTTTTGCACACAGATTTTTGTAGAATCGCAATCACTTTTTGCTGTTCTTGCTCGCTTAAGGTTGGGAAAAGCGGCAGAGAAATTGCATTTTTGTAATAGGATTCTGCCTTTTTGAAGTCGCCTTTTTTGAATCCGAATTGCCGATAAAAAGGTTGCAAGTGAATCGGGATATAATGCACTTGCGCACCGATTCCAGCCGCTTGTAATTTGTCAAACAATTCTTTGCGCGTAATTCCGCTTTTTTTGGTGAGCACAATCACATACAAATGAAATGCGCTGTAATTATGGGGCGCGACAAAAGGTGTAATCAGTTCCAAATCCCTCAAGTTTTCGTTATAGGTTTTTACTAGCGCGTTGCGTGTGCGCACATAATCTTCTAGTCGCGCTAATTGCGAGATTCCAAGTGCGGCGTGCAACTCACTTAAGCGGTAATTAAAGCCCAAGAATTGTTGCTCATAATACCAAGCCCCAGTATTTTTGCCCTTGAATTTTTTTGCGTCTTTTGTGATTCCGTGGCTTTTGAATATTTGCATTTTTCTTGCGTATTTTTCGTTATTTGTCGTGGCGATTCCGCCCTCTGCGCAAGTAATGATTTTAACAGGGTGGAAGCTAAAAATCGTAATATCGCTAAACTTACAACAACCAATGGGAAATTTGCGATAACTCCCGCCAAGCGCGTGTGAAGCGTCTTCTATGATTTTAAAGCGATAGATTTGACTTAAGCGGTAAATTTCTCTCATCTCGCAGCTTTGTCCGGCAAAATGCACGGCTACAAGCACTTTGGGTAATTTGTGTTTGGGGGTATTTTTGAGTTTTTTCTCTAACGCTTTTGTGTCTAAATTGTAGGTTCGCGCATCAATATCTACAAAATCTACTTTTGCACCGCAATAGATTCCACAATTTGCGCTTGCAACAAAGCTATTGGGTGTCGTCCAGAGCCAATCTCCTTTGCCCAAGCCTAGAGCAAGGGCGGCACAATGCAATGCGGAAGTTGCACTATTGAAACTCACGCCAAATTGTGCGCCCACTTTACTTGCTATCTTTTCTTCAAACTCTTGCGCCTTAGGTCCTTGCGTAATCAAGGGAGACTTAAGGGCTTCTACAACTGCATTAATATCCGATTCTATAATTTCTTGTTTGCCATAAGGAATCATTGTAGTAACTCCAAAAATTCCTCACGACTTAACCATTGTTTATTTGTGCCAGAATCGTAAGAAAACCCGCGTGGGACTAGTTTTCCACTCTCGCCAAGAGCGTTTTTGCTAAAGTCGGTAATGAAGCTAAACTGAATCGTAGGCGCAATGACATAATAGTCTTGAAATTCATAGGTAATATGGCTATCATCGCTTGGACACATTGTTTCGTGTATTTTTTCACCCGGTCGGATTCCGATAATTTTATGAGGTAGGTTTGGAGCGAGGGCATTTGCGACTTCTGTCATTTTCATTGAGGGAATCTTAGGGACAAAGGTTTCGCCACCTTTCATTCTTTCAAAGTTTTTCAAAACAAAATCTACTCCTTGTTGCAAAGTAATCATAAATCTTGTCATTTCCTTATCGGTAATAGGCAATTCTTTTGCACCTTCAGCAATGAGCTTTTGAAAAAACGGCACAACCGAACCGCGCGAGCCAATGACATTGCCATAGCGCACGACAGAAAAGCGCGTTTTGCGTGTCCCAGCAATATTGTTTGCTGCGACAAAAAGCTTATCGCTTGCTAATTTTGTCGCCCCATAGAGATTGATAGGATTTGCCGCCTTATCGGTGGAAAGCGCAATGACTTTTGAGATTCCATTTGCTAAGGCTGCACTGATGACATTTTGAGCTCCATAAATATTTGTCTTAATGCACTCTGTTGGATTGTATTCTGCGGCAGGAACTTGTTTGAGTGCTGCAGCGTGAATGATGTAATCAATCCCGATAGTTGCTTCTTTAAGTCTATTCTCATCGCGCACATCGCCTAGAAAATAGCGCATACAAGGCGCGTTGTAGGTTTGTGCCATTTCGTATTGTTTCAACTCATCGCGCGAGAAAATTACGATTTTTTTAGGTTTATAACGTTGTAGTAGGGTTTTGGTATAGCATTTGCCAAAACTCCCTGTGCCACCAGTAATTAGAATACTTTTATCATTGAACATTTTGCACCTTATGTAAAGAAAATAAAGCTTAATTATACTACAAAATCCGATATTTCATTATTTTTGATGTAGATTGCCGCGCCGACAAATCCAGCTTGCAAGGATAAGAGTGGGCTGTCATAGCCTCCAAATGAGGCTTTGTAAGGGCTAACCAAACACGCGTTTGAAAATCGCTTCTACATTTTTAGTGTAATAGCTAAATTCAAAACATTCTTTGATAGCGTTTTCGCCGATTAACCCAACCAATTCGGAATCGGACAATAGATATTGCAAATAAAGAGATTCTCCTTTGTCGTTTAGAGCGGCTTTACCCTCTTGTAAATCTGCCCATACTTTCATTGCGTTGCGTTGCACGATTTTATAGGCGTTTTCACGACTGACGCCCTTTTTGGGAAGTTCTAGTAAAATGCGTTGTGAAAAGACAAGTCCGCCTGTTAGGTTGAGGTTTTTCATCATATTTTTAGGATAGACAACAAGCTTATCTAACAAGCCGCTTAGGCGATGAAGCATAAAATCCGTGGTAATAAAAGAATCGGGCAAAATAAACCGCTCCACGCTAGAATGGCTGATGTCGCGCTCGTGCCATAACGCGACATTTTCCATAGCCGGAATCGCAAAAGAGCGAATCATACGACAAAGTCCGGTAATGTTTTCGCTCAACACGGGATTCCGTTTGTGTGGCATTGCGCTACTTCCTTTTTGCCCTTGTGAAAAATATTCCTCTGCCTCATAGACTTCGGTACGTTGTAAATGCCGAATCTCTACGGCAATTTTCTCACAACTGCTCGCAAGCAATGCCAAATCACTGATAAGTCTCGCGTAGCGGTCTCTTTGAATCACTTGATTGCTAGCGGGAGCGGCTTTTAGCCCTAAATCCTCGCAGACAAGTTCTTCTAGCTCCATAGGCGTATGTGCAAGATTGCCCATCGCACCGCTTAACTGCCCCACTGAAATCACTTCTAGGGTGGCTTCTAATGCTTTCAAATGTCGCTTGATTTCATCATACCAAATCGCACAAACAAGCCCAAAAGTAATGGGTTCGCCGTGGATTCCGTGAGAGCGTCCCACCATTAAGGTTTCCTTGTGCTCTAGTGCTCTCTTTTTAATCACTTCACATAAAGACTTAACATCTTCTATAATGATTTTTAAGGAATCCCGCATTTGAAGTGCCACTGCGGTGTCAATGCAATCGCTTGAAGTAATGCCATAATGAAACCAACGAGATTCCTCACCCAAGGATTCCGCGACACTTGTCGTAAAAGCGATTAAATCGTGTTTGGTAACCGCTTCAATTTCGTCAATTCTCGCAATATCAAATTTTGCATTTTTACAGATTTTTTCACAATCACTATCAGGAATTAACCCAAGTTTATTCCACCCTCTTACCAATGCCTTTTCTACTTCTAGCCAAGCAGAATATTTCGCATTTAGGTCCCAAAGCCCTTTCATCTCTTCTCTCGCATATCTTTCTACCATTTTGAATCCTTACTTTAAGGTATGTTAAAATATACTAACATAATCCTACTTAAAAGTTACAAAATGCCCTTTGTTTTGAAAGAATTTCCGATTCCAAAACCAATGAAAGCTTATCAATTCTTAATGCAATGTTTGCATTGGAGTATGGCGCAATCGCAAAGATACATTAATAAAGGCAAAGTAATTTATCAGGGCAAACCCCTAAACAACAATGAAAAAGCCAAGATATTGGAAAAAAGCGTTTGTGTCCTCCTGTTTGAAGCAGATTCTGTCGGGTTAAAACCCATTTATGAGAATGAACATTTCGCGCTTTTTGATAAGCCCGCTAAAATGCTCATTCACCCCAAAGGGAGATTTGCACACCATAGCTTTGTTGATGAGGTGCGCTCTCTTTATGGTGCAGAGGCTAGCTTAGTGCATCGCATTGACAAGGAGACTAGCGGGCTTGTGCTTGTGGGCAAGCATTCACGCAGTATTGCAAGGCTTGGTGCAATGTTTGCACATCATCATATCACAAAAGAATATCTAGCTCTTGTGCGTGGGGATTTGAGTAAAAGTAATTGGAGAGGAAGGGATTTTTGCCTCTCTTTGCCGCTTGCAACACAGCCAAAAGGTGGGGATTTGTGCGTGCGTTCTAAGTTTTTGGGGCAGAGGGGGACAGAATCACTATCCTTTAAGGAGGCAAAAAGTGAATTTGAAATGTTGGGAGTGTTGGATTTTTGCTCACAAAAATCTTTTGGCGGAGATTCTAACCCGCAAACTATGCCTTGCACTTTGTTAAAAGTGTGTCCAAAAAGTGGGCGTACACATCAGATTCGTTTGCATTTGTATGCGCTTGGTTTTCCGATTTTGGGGGACCCTCTCTATGGAGCATTAGACACGCATAGTCGGGAATATTTGGACGCGGAATTTATCACCGCAAAGTCCGCAAACTCACAGAATCTTTCCCACGATTCTTTATGCGGTTTAAGTAATACGAAGCGACAGGCTTACTTTGGGGCAACGCGCTTAATGTTGCACGCTTATCGCTTAAAATTTAATTTTGAGGGCAAAACCTATGATTTTCAAAGTAGCAAAGACTTTGAGATTCCATTCTCTTGAAATTTTGGTTTAGATTCTAGCCACAAAATGCTTGCGCAACTGCCCAACTCAAAAAAGTAGATAGAATCCAAATTTAAAAGAATTTCCCTTTCAATTCTTTTGCATAAGGGATTTTTGGGTTTTAAGAATCGCTTTTGCTTAAAGCCTCTAATGCTTTCTTGATTCTCTCTAAGACGGCTTCAGCTCCTAATGTGCTCATCAAAGGTGCGATTCCAACTCCACCAGGTGAGCCGAGCAAAGCAAATCGCAAAGGCATAAAAAAGCTTTTTGCCTTGATTCCTTGAAAATCCGCAAAAGTCGCAATTTCTTGCTCTGTTTCTTGCACATTTTCAAAAGGTTTTTTTAGAGATTGCAAATAAATCATAAATTCTTTTAAAAGATGAATATTCTCCTCATTCTTGACTTTTTGGAGCATTTTTTCGTCATAAGTTACGACAGAAGCCAAACAGGTTTTTAGGATTTCAACAAATTCTAAGAGAGTTTTGGAACGTTCTTTAATCTCTGGATATAGAATTTCTTGCGCACGCAAATTCGGAATTTCTGTGCCATAAAAAGGCAATAATGTATTGATTTGTTTGCAGTCTAGTTGGTGTAAATAATGTGAGTTTAGCCACAAAAGCTTTTCTTTATTATAGGCAGAGGGTGCGCTATTTAAGCTATTAGGATTAAAGAAATCTAACATTTCTTGCATAGAAAAAATTTCTTGGTCTCCGTGACTCCAACCCAAACGCACGAGAAAATTTAATAAAGCTTGGGGCAGGAAGCCTAGAGTTTTGTATTCCATAACACTCATTGCGCCATCGCGTTTGCTAAGTTTTTGCCCTTGAGGATTAAGAATCATTGGCACATGATAAAATCGCGGAATCACAAAACTTAATGCTTGGTAAAGAATGATTTGCTTAGGGGTGTTGCTCAAATGGTCATCGCCACGAATCACATCTGTTACTCCCATAAGTGCGTCATCAATGGTTACGACGAAGTTGTAAGTGGGTGTGCCATCACTGCGCGCGATGATGAAATCGTCTAATTCTTTTGCCGCGATTCTGATTTCGCCTTTGACGCCATCAAGGAAGCAGATTTCCCCTTCTGTGGGTGCTTTAATACGCACGACAGGTTTCACTCCCGCAGGTGGCGTGCCTGTAAAATCACGATAGCGGTTGTCGTATTTCCATACTTGTCCTTTGGCTTCTGCCTCTTTACGATTCTTGTCTAATTCTTCTTTTTGCATATAGCAATAATACGCTTTTCCCTCTTTTAACAAGCGGTCAATGTATTCTTGATAGAGCGGGAATCTTTGACTTTGATAAACGACTTCGCCATCATAATCCATTCCAACCCAAGCAAATGCCTGCAAAATCGCTTCTTTAGCGTCTATTGAATTGCGTGCCAAATCCGTATCTTCAATGCGTAAGAGAAATTTTCCGCCATTTGCCCTTGCATAAAGATAGTTAAAAAGCGCAGTGCGTAAGCCACCGATATGTAAATAACCCGTAGGAGAAGGTGCAAATCTTGTTACAATTTTGCTCATATTATTCCTTAAAGTTTATGTGATTTACAGAATCTTAACTTAAGATTGCTGAAATTTTTGCTTAAAAATTCTTACTAAAAAGTAGAGGAGTTTTACATTCTTTTAAAAGTCCTTTATTTTAGTGTTTCAATATATGCACCAATATCGTCCATATCGCGTTTGGTATAACGTTGAGCCACCTGATTTTTGATAAAACGAGATTGTCCTTCAAAGCTTTGATTTTGGTAAGTTTTGATTTCACTTGCAATATCGCTTGCTTTCCAAGTATTAATCGGTTTTTTGCTTGCTACGGCGATTTCAGCCTTTTGTCCGTGGCAGGTTGCGCAATCGCGTTCATAGAGTTTTTTGCCCTTTTCTAAGTCTGCTCCTCTGCTATTTGCCGCCACAGAACCTGTGCCTAAGAGACTATCTAAAAAGTTTCGCTCTTGAAGTGTCAAATCCGCGTCTTCACGCACAACTTTAATATCTTTTGAGCCTAAATTTTTGGAATATTTTTGCAAAATAGCCTTGATTTCTTCCCCAAATTCACCTTTGAGTTCAAAACAGACGCATTCGTTTGCAGGAAGTGTGCTACTTAAAACTGCGGCACAAACAAGAGCTGATAAAAATTTTTTCATTTTGGGATTCCTTGCTATTTTTGGATTTAAATTGCGCAATTTTGCCTAAACTTTATTAATTTTTGGTTTAAAGTTAAAAACCACTTTAGCTAGGATAGTTTATAATTCCTTTTGCCTAAGCGAAGCGCGTTTCTTTAATTTTGGAGTCCAACATAATTTAAGTATTGCTGGTTGTATAGTTGGCTTTGTGTGATGGTATTTTCGCTTGAGTCTCTTAAGTTGAGACGAGAATCTGCCGCCTAATAAGCTACTTATGGCTAGAATCGTTGCCTATTTTTGGGCTAGACAAATAAGTAACGCTTGCTTGGGTCTTATGAAAAATTAAAAGAATAATATTTTTGTTTTGAAAGTTTTTATTTTAAAGAATCTTGAAAGTTTTAAAAACAAAAAATTTTAAGGTTGTAAAGTATGGAAATTGTTATTGTAGGTAGTGGCGGGCGTGAATATTCAATTGGGCTTGCATTGCAAAAGGAATGCAGAATAGATGGGATTTATTTTTATCCGGGCAATGGTGCGACAAGCAAACTTGGCAAAAATATTGATTTTGCAAATCCACAAGATTTTATAGATTTTGCATTAACACAAAGAATCGGACTTGTCATTATCGGTCCTGAAGCCCCCTTAGTAGAAGGTTTGGCGGATTCGTTGCGTGCAAAGGGAATCCTTGTCTTTGGTCCAAGCGCAAAAGCCGCGCGTTTGGAGGGTTCAAAGGCTTATATGAAAGAGTTTGCACAAAAATATGGAATCCCCACAGCACGTTTTATTCAGACGCAAGATTATGCAGAATCTTGCAAGTTTATTGATACTTTGAGCTTGCCTATTGTCGTAAAAGCCGATGGTTTGTGCGCGGGCAAAGGCGTCATTATAGCTCAAAGCCACGAGGAAGCAAAAATAGCAGCGAAAGAAATGCTAGACGGAAAGAGTTTTGGGGATTCTGGTAAAACGATTGTGATTGAGGAATTTTTAGATGGATTTGAATTGTCTGTTTTTGCAATGTGCGACGGAAAGGATTTCATTGTGTTGCCTGCCGCGCAAGACCATAAGCGACTTTTGGATAACGACAAAGGTCCTAATACAGGAGGAATGGGAGCTTATGCTCCTGCTCCTTTGGCAAATGCGCAAATCCTTGAAGAAGTTAAATCCACAATCATTGTGCCGACGCTTAAAGGTATGGCAGAGGACGGAAATCCTTTCAGTGGAACTTTATTTTGTGGAATTATGGTCGTTCAAGGCAAGCCCTATTTGCTAGAGTTTAATGTCCGCTTTGGCGACCCAGAATGCGAAGTGTTAATGCCGCTTTTTAAAAAGGGTATGTTGGATTGTTTCTTAGCGTGTGCTAGAGGAGATTTGAAAAATGTGCAATTTGAGTTGGAATCCAAAATATGTGTAGGAGTTGTGGTTGCTTCCAAAGACTATCCTTACAAAAGCTCTCCTAAGGCAAAAATTACGATTCGTTCTTTGGGCAATGCGCAATCCCATATTAGCTTTGCAGGTGTGAGCAAAGAGGGCGAGGATTTGTATGCGAGCGGAGGGCGCGTGCTTGTGTGTGTGGGCAAGGGCGATAATGTGCAAGAGGCACTCAAAAATGCTTATGCGCAAGTGGAATCCGTTAGTTTTGAAGGAATGCAATATCGCAAAGATATTGCCTATCAAGCTTTGAGGTAGGCAATGAATACCGATAAGATTGAAGAGATTTTAGCGCGCGAGGAAATTGAAGTTGCTCCTTATTGGAAGAGAATCGTGGCACATTTGATTGATGATTTGCTTTTGAGTATGGTAATTATCGGAATCTATTGGGATAGTATTATGCAAAATAAAGATGATGTAGAAGCGATATTGGCGATTGTTTCTAGCTCTTGGGCGATTCTTTATGGAATCCGCATTTTATATCATTGGCTTTTTGTGCAGTTTTATGGAGCAACGATTGGAAAAATCGTCGTGAAGATTCGCGTGATAGAGTTAGGATTGTTGGATAATCCTAGTTTTTGGCAAGCATTTTTGCGCTCACTTTTGCGCACATTAAGTGAATTTCTGATGTATTTGCCTTTTTTTTATATTTTTGCCAATCCTCTAAAAAGAGGTTTGCACGATGTAGCAGCCAATACACTCGTTGTGGAGCTAAAGCCCTATAATGCTTAAATTGTCTAAAGTCTTTGGAATCGTATCAAGTGTAGCGGCTTTTGCATTGTTTGTTCCAAATCTTGTGCAAGCGCGTCCCTCTGTCAAGCAGTTTAACTCCCAACAAGAAGCGATTTTTGAGTTTTTGGCTGACGATATGGAATATAGTCAATCGCAAGTGATTGGCAAGGGACACGCCACGGTAATTAACTTAGACTATTTTGTAACCGCCAATGAAGCGACTTATGATACACAAAGTGGAGAAATCACGCTAAGCGGCAATGTGAATGCTTATAAAGGAAATGCACTCTATCTAAAAGCGCAAAAGATTAAGATTAAAATACAGCAAGACTATTCCTTTTTAGAGCCTTTTTATTTGCAGGATTCTATGAGTGGTCTATGGGTAGATGCAAAAAGTGCGCAATACGATAAGAATGTCTATCAGACAGAGGATACAACGATTTCAACTTGCAGCGTGAATAATCCAATTTGGCAATTAAAAGCAAGCAAAAGTCAATACGATGTCAATGAAGAATGGTTAAGCGTGTGGAATCCTCGTCTTTGCATTTATGATATGCCGGTACTTTATTTTCCTTATCTTTCTTTTTCTTTGGGCTACAAGCGCAAAAGTGGTTTGCTTTATCCTGGAATTGGAAACTCAAGAGATGATGGCTTTTTATATTCCCAACCCATTTTTATTGCTCCACAAGAGGAGTGGGATATGGCATTTGCGCCTCAAATTCGGACAAAGAGGGGTGCGGGATTCTATAATGAATTTAGAATCATAGACGATAGAGACGAAATGTTATGGGCAAATTTCGGCTATTTTGGCGATACAGATAGCTATCAGAGAACCTATGATTTAGAAAATCAAGCCCATTTTGGATTCCAACTCAAATACGAGCGTAAGGATTTGCTAACAAAATCACAAAATTATTTTTATGAAGATGGAATCTATGCGGATATTTCGCAAATTTCTGATATTGATTATTTTCGTCTAACAGATAGAGACACGAGGGAACGCGCGGATTTACAAGGCAGTCTTTTGACTTCCCGTTTGAATTATTTTTTAAAAAGTGAAGACGATTATTTGGGTATTTATGGACGTTATTATTCGGATTTAGAAAAAACAAGCAATGCGGAGACTCTGCAAACTTTGCCACAGGTGCAATATCATCGTCAAATGGATTCTTTGTTTTTGGATAATTTATACTATAGTTTTGATTACCAAGCCAAAAATTGGACGCGTCCTAAAGGTTATCGTGCAGTGCAACAAGAAGCACATCTTCCCATCATCTATACGCAAAGTTTTTTGAATGACTTTGTCAATCTCTCGGCTTCGCCCATTTTTTATGCCACACAAATCAATTACAGCAACACAAAACAAAAAAAATTAGAAGACGGACGTTACTATTCGCAACATTATCAATTCAAGGCTAATTCGGATTTGGTAAAGCAATATGAAAACTTTGGGCATACAATTAGTTTGGAATCCTCTTATATTTTGCCGGGCTTTGATAGAGAAAAAGGCGATTTTCAAGACTTTTTTACATTGCCCGGTCATAGGCAAGAATTGCGGTTGGGTGGCTCTCAATACTTTTATGACTCTAATGATACACTTTTTTTGTCTCATCGCGTTAAGCAGTTTTTTTATTTAGAGGATAATAACAAAATGGGAGAATTTGAAAACGAGATTCAATACTTTTATGATTATCAATGGAGTTTTTTAAGTAGCATTTTTTATTCACATCAAAAGTCAGAAATTTCTGAAGCCACACATCAAGTACGTTATGACGGCGAGTATTTAAATGCAAGTTTTGGACATTTTTTCCGCCAATCTTTTGCGGATATTGATTGGAATCGTGGGAGATTCGGCGAGGCAAATTACCTAATGGCAGGATTTGAGAAAGAGTTTGAAGCCATTGACATTTTTGCAAGTGCTGGCTATGATTATAAAGAACGTTATTTTAAGACTTGGCAAGTTGGTTTTGAAACTTCTATTCGTTGTTTTTCTTTTGGGCTTAAATATGTAAGTGAAATCTATCCAATGCTGACTACACACGGAACAGAAGCAAAAGATGATAAATATGTGTTATTTACAATCAAATTTATTCCTTTGCTAAGCAGCGATGTAAAAATAGGTAATTAGGACAAATATATGGGAAATTTAAATAGTGAAATTATTGGCACGATTGGAGGCAATTTTGTCGGTAATGCAATGCACTCTATGCGACGCAAGATTCTCTTTGAAAATCGCAACGATGCATTGCAAAAACTACTGCATAATATGCCCTTGAGTTTTTTCGAAAAGCAAGATTGTGTTGTTGTGGGGATTTCTTTTGCCGGAGTGCTTTTTGCACAGAGTTTGGCGCAGATGATTAAAGCACCACTTGCTTTTCTCTTTACTTCACCGATTTTAGCACCCAATAATCCAGAATGTGAAATCGCAATGGCAACCGAAACGCACGATGTTGTGATAAACGAAGCTTTGGTGCGTTCTTTTGGGATTAGCCTAGATTATATTTATGGTGAAGTGCAACGACAATATGAGGATAAAATGTTGCCTCTTATTTATCAATACCGCAAAGGCAATCCCTTGATTTCTCTTAAGGGCAAACGCGTTTTGCTTGTAGATGAAGGGATTGATAGTGGTTTGACCGCGTTAGCGTCTATTAAATCTGTGATTACTTTACAAGCAAAAACCGTGCATTTTGCTTGTCCTGTTGCGCCCATTGAAGTGGCAGAAGTAATGGACGAAGCAACAGATGGAATTTTTTGCCTTTATCGGTCTAAAAATTTTGTAGATATTGGATATTATTATAAAGACTATCCTGCAATAGAGTCTTCAGTCATTGAAGAAATTTTTAACAATATACAACCATAAGTTCAAGGAGGAAGAATGGGTGAAGCAAAACTAATGTTTTTGGGTAAAGAAGAAGAATATATTTTTGATAAATTTGCTAAACAAACTAACGGAAGTGTGTATTATAAAAATGGTAATAATGTTTTACTAGCTACGGTGGTAGTTGATGAGAGTTGTGTAGTAGAGGAAGACTTCTTGCCTTTAACCGTGCAATATATTGAAAAATCCTACGCTGCAGGGAAATTTCCGGGCGGCTATGTCAAACGAGAAGCAAAGCCTAGTGATTTTGAAACCCTTACAGCTAGAATCATAGACCGCAGTTTGCGCCCATTGTTTCCAAAAGATTATTGCTATCCTACACAAATTACCATTATGGTATTAAGTGCAGAAGGTGATGGCGATTTACAGATTTTGGCTTTGAATGCCGCGAGCGCGGCTTTGTATGTTTCCGAGATTCCGCTTAATTTTCCTGTCAATGGTGTGCGGATTGGTAGAATTGCAGAAGAATTTGTGATTAACCCCACTCCAAGTGAGCAAGAACAAAGCACTTTGGATTTGTTAGTCAGCGGTGTGAATGAGGATTTGCTGATGATTGAAATGCGCACTTTTGGTGGCGTAAAAGTAAAATCTGCTAGCAATCCTTTTAGCTTAATGACAACTTTAAAAGAGGAGGAAATCACTTCCTTTAGTGCCAATGAATTAGAGGAAGACAAACTCATTGAGGCTTTAGAGCTCGCACGCGCGCAAATTGCCCTTAAAAGTCGGCTCATCAAGGAATCTTTTGCATCTTTTGTCAAGTCGCCTCTAAAGTTAGAAAGAGCGAGAAAGAGCTTTGTTTGTGAAAGAATGGAAAATTTTATTTGTCAAAATTATTTAGAACCTTTACGCAAAGTGATTGAGTCGTTGTCTAAAACAGAACGCAATAGCCGCTTAAAAGCCTTTGCTAAGGAAATTATAGAATCTTGGAAAACGCAGAATCCAGACGATATAGAATCGCTAGAGGAGCGTGCTAATGAAACACTCGCTAAAGTAAAGCGCACACTTATCCGACAAATGATATTAGAGGAGAGCAAACGCGCGGATGGCAGGAACTTAAAGGAGGTTCGTCCTATTAGCATTGAAACAAATCTCTTGCCTAAAGCGCATTCAAGCGCACTTTTCACACGAGGACAAACGCAAGCACTTGTAGTTTGCACTCTTGGAGGAGAAATGGACGCGCAAAATTATGAATTGCTTACAGAAAAAGCTACCTCCAAAGAACGTTTTATGGTGCATTATAATTTTCCACCCTTTAGTGTCGGGGAAGCAAGTAGCATAGGTGCGACAAGTAGGCGAGAGTTAGGACACGGAAATCTTGCAAAACGCGCACTAGAGTGCAGTTTGATTAATAGGGATTCTAAAACGATTCGGTTAGTCTCTGAAATTTTAGAATCCAACGGCTCTTCCTCTATGGCAACGGTGTGCGGCGGCTCTTTGGCATTGGCGGCTGCGGATATTGAATGCACTTCTTTGATTGCAGGAGTTGCGATGGGGCTTATATGTGAGGGAGAAAAATACGCGATTCTAACAGATATTATGGGCTTAGAAGACCACGATGGCGATATGGATTTCAAAGTTGCCGGAAGCGTCAATGGAATCACTGCGCTACAAATGGACATTAAGCTAGGAGGTTTAAAAACAGAAATATTAAAAAACGCGCTTTTTCAAGCTAAAGAGGCGCGTTTGCAAATTTTGGGATTAATGGAAGAGGCAAAAGAAAAGATTGTCTTAAATACAGAATCTCTGCCTAGCTCACAAACCTTTGCGATTCACCCTAGCAAGATTGTAGAAGTGATTGGGCAAGCAGGCAAAACAATCAAAGAAATTATTGAAAAATTTGAAGTCGCGATTGACCTCAATCGCGATAATGGTGAAGTGAAAGTGAGTGGGGGAAATAAGCAGAAGGTGAATGCGGCAAAAGAGCATATTTTGAATATTGCAAACACCAAAGATAATAAACCAAACCTTTATGAATTGTATCAAGTGGGCGATATTTACACAGGCAAAGTAAAAAAGGTTGTGGAATTTGGCGCGTTTGTAGAGTTACCTCATAATTACGATGGATTGTTGCATGTTTCTAAGGTAACCAACAACAGAAATGAGCGGATTAGTGATTACCTAAAAGAGGGCGATGAAGTGCGCGTAGAAGTGCTATCGCTTAATAAAAACAAAGTGGAATTGGGGCTTGTGGAATAGCTTAAATTAAACAAAAATTTAGCTAAACGCGTTATAATTGTACCTTACAAAGTGATAAGTAGGGGAATGAATCCGAACGGACTTTGAAATTTTAAGGAGAACAAATGAAAAAATTACTTTTAGTGTTTTTTGCATTAGCTGGTGTAGCATTTGCTGCGGAGGGTAACGAGATGTTATTGTCTTATTCTGCGATTGCAGCAGGTGTAGGTTTGGGTATTGCAGCACTTGGTGGTGCGATTGGTATGGGTAGCACAGCAGCTGCAACAATTTCTGGTATGGCTAGAAATCCCGGTGTTGGCGGTAAATTGATGACAACAATGTTTATTGCGCTTGCGATGATTGAAGCACAAGTTATCTATACTCTTGTTGTTGCATTGATTCTACTTTATGCAAACCCATTCTTAGGCTAATTTCATAGCTTTTGCCTTAGGGATTCCCTAAGGTTGTGCGCTGGTGGTGGAATGGTAGACACACCATCTTGAGGGGGTGGCGGGGAGACCCATGCGAGTTCAAGTCTCGCTCAGCGCACCATTTATTTACTTTCATTCTTTAAACGATTTTTTTATTTAAACATTTATGCTAAGATTCTAATTATTTTAATACAAAGAGCAATGATGTCTTTACAAGAACAATTACACAAAACCAAAGAAAGCAAAAAGATTCTCGCAACCCTTCCTCATCAAACGCGCATTCGTTTTTTATATGATTGTGCGGATTTGTTGTTGGAATCTCAAAGTGCAATATTAGACGCGAATCAAAAGGATTTGAGTGCGGCAAAAGAGTTAGATTTAAGCAGTGCAATGTTGGAGAGGTTGGAGCTGAATCCTAAAAAGATTCTAGCTATGGTAGAATCTTTACGCCAAATTGCTGATTTTCCCGACCCTTTAAACAGAATCTTAAGTGGTTTTACAAATCATTGTGGATTACGGATTGAAAAAGTTAGCGCACCACTTGGCGTGATTGCTACGATTTATGAATCGCGTCCCAATGTAACAAGTGATGTTGCGGCTTTGTGTTTTAAAAGCGGGAATGCGTGCATATTAAAAGGCGGCAAAGAAGCGCAAAGAAGCAATGAAGCCATTATGCAGACTTTTCATCAAATGTTAAAGAAATACCAGTTGCCATTGGATTGTATGGTTTTGTTGCCCTTTATGAAGAATAGAGAGGAGCTAAAAGAGCTTTTAAGTGCAAAAGATTCCATTGATTTGGTGATTCCACGCGGGGGAGAGGGGTTGATTTCTTTTGTATCAGAGAATGCGAAAGTGCCTGTTATCAAGCACGACAAGGGTGTTTGCCATATTTTTGCACACCACACTTGTAAGATTCCTGAATCTATTGCGGTAATTGTCAATGCGAAAACTTCGCGTCCAAGCACTTGTAATGCTTGTGAAACTCTCCTTGTAGAGCGTGTCTTTGCAAAGGAGTTTTTGCCACAAGTTGCAGAATCTCTCAAGCAAAAGGGTACGATTCTAAAGGGTGATGAGGAATCTTGTGCGATTCTAAAGGCTAGCGGAATCGTATGCGAGCAGATTCCATTGGAAGATTATTATATAGAATATGGAGAAAATATCTTAAACTTGCGTATTGTTAAGGATATAGAGGAGGCAATAGGGCATATTGAGAAGTTTGGGAGCGGGCATAGCGAGGCGATTTTGAGCGAAGATTATAGCACAATAGAGTATTTTTTAAATGCCGTAGATTCTGCCTGTGTTTATGCGAATGCTTCCACGCGTTTTAGTGATGGTGGGGAGTTTGGCTATGGCGCGGAAGTTGGAATCTCTACTTCCAAAATCCACGCGCGCGGTCCTATGGGCGTAGAATCCCTAACAATTTATAAATACAAAGTCTATGGCAAGGGACAAGTGCGTTAAGGAATCGCGGAGTGTTGTTCTTGCAAGAAAAGGATTCCGCCGAGTGAGATTCTACAAGGAATCGTGGCAATCCACAATTTGAAGTGAGATTGCCCTAGATTCTACAAGCTGTTTTGTAAAAGTAAATTAAGTCGTTTGACAAACGCATTCACATCTTTGAGTTTTCCTCCCTCAAGCAGTTTAGCTTCTTCAAGCAATAAATGCGCAACTTCTTCTTGCTTTTGCGCCTCTGCATCTAGTAGTTTGGTAAGAATTGTATGGTTTGGGTTCAGCTCCAAAATCGGCTTGGGTTCTGGAATATCTGCACCCATACCCATTGCGCCCATTTGTCTCATCATTTTTATCATCGCAGCATTCGGGTCTTCTGGGTCGCTTACGATACAAGATGGGGCATCAACAAGTCTCGCACTAAGGCGCACTTCTTTGACTTCGCCGCCGAGTGTTTTGCTAAAAGTTTCTAGCAAAGATTTAAATCTCTCTTTTGTATTTTCCTCTATGCTTTCTTCGCCCAAATCCTCTAACGCTTCTTTGGAAGTAATTGCGCGTAAAGGTGTCTTGTCATACTCGTGCACCATCGGCATTACGATTCCGTCAATTTCTTCAGCGAAGAGTAAAACTTCAATCCCTTTTTTGTTGAATGTGTCTAAAAGTGGGGAGCTTTTAAGGAGTTCTAAATCCTCACCTTGCAGATAATAGATTGCCTTTTGCCCCTCATTCATACGCTCTTTGTAGGTTTTAAATGCAATTTCTTTTCCTTCGCTTTTGGTAGATTGGAATCGCAAGAGTTCTAATAACTTTTCTTTGTTTTCAAAGTCGCTATAAACCCCCTCTTTTAAGCAGCGTCCAAACTCTTTGTAAAACTTGCTGTATTTTTCCTCATCTTTTTGGAGTGATTCTATTTCGCTTAAGATTTTTTTTGTAGAAGCGTATTTAATCGTGCTTAAGATTCTGTTTTGTTGTAGAATCTCACGGCTGACATTAAGCGGTAAATCCTCGCTGTCAATGATTCCGCGCACGAATCGCAAGTAAGAGGGTAAAAGTTCCTTGTCATCATCGGTGATAAACACGCGCTTGACATAGAGTTTCACGCCACTTTTATAATCCACGCGATACAAGTCAAAAGGTGCAGTTTGTGGGATATAAAAAAGCGTGGTGTATTCTAATGTTCCCTCAACTTTCGTGTGAATCCAACAAAGCGGGTCGCCAGAATCGTAGCTTAAATTTTTGTAAAACTCTTTGTATTCCTCATCTTTCAAGTCTTTTTTAGAGATTCTCCAAAGTGCAGAGGCTTTGTTGATTTGTTCGTTTTTCTCCTCTATAATTTCTTTTTTATTCTCTCCCTCTCCCTCGCTTTTGGTTTCTGTATAGTGCAAGAAAATAGGGAATGGAATATGGTCAGAGTATTTTTTGACAATCTCTTCAATTTTCCAACGATTCGCAAATTCTTTTTCTTCCTCTTTGAGATAGAGCTTAATCTCGCTCCCGTGCGATTCTTTTTCACATTTTTCAATCTCAAATTCTCCACTTCCATCACTAATCCACGCAAAACCTTGCGTTTCGCCCGCTTTTTTGGTCGTTACGATGATTTTGCTTGCCACCATAAAGGCAGAATAGAATCCCACGCCAAATTGTCCAATCAGTGCAGAATCCTTTTTCTTATCCCCGCTTAGTTTAGAGAGAAAGTTTTTTGTGCCGCTTTTGGCGATTGTGCCTAAGTTTTCAATCAAATCTTGCTCATTCATTCCGATTCCGCTATCGTTGATGGTTAAAATATTTTTTTCGCTATCAAAGGCAATATCAATTTTGGGAGTAAAATCCAATGTTTTTAGTTTATCGTCCGTGAGAGTTAAATATTGTAATTTGTCCAATGCGTCCGAAGCGTTGCTAATAAGCTCGCGTAAAAAAATTTCTTTATTAGAATACAGCGAGTGAATCATCAAGTCAAGGAGTTGATTGACTTCTGTTTGAAAAGTATGTTTTGCCATTGTTTTTCCTTTTGAATCATTAAAATTTTCTTGAAATTATAGCAAAAGTTTTGAGAATGTCAATAAACTTGATAT
>NZ_JAIEFA010000077.1 GCF_029067145.1 Helicobacter sp.
CCCCCCCCCCCCCACCCCCCCCCCCACCCAAAAAAAACCCCCCCCCCCCCCCCCCCCCCCCCCCCCCCCCCCCCTCACTCCCCCCCCCCCCCCCCCAACACAAGCCGCCTAATACAATAATGAAAAATGCAACTTTTGTGGATTCTAGTATAGCTAATAACCGCGTCGGAATTATTATTCCAATCTATAATGCAGAAAAATATCTTGAAAAATGCTTAGATTCAGTTGTTAATCAAACTCATACTAATTTAGAGATATTGCTAATTGATGATGGAAGCACAGATAATTCTTGTCAAATTGCCAAAGAATACGCTGCCAATGATGAAAGAATTACTTTGATTTTAAAAGATAACGCGGGACAATCTAGCGCAAGAAATATAGGAATAGATTATTTTAATCAAGAATATCAGTTCATTTCTACAAATAAAGAAATTGAAAAATTACATTTATTTAAAATCAAAAATCTTAACAATACAAAAATCTTAACAACCAAAAAACTTTTAGCGATTCCAAAAATAGATTATTTAATCTTTTTAGATTCTGATGATTCTTGGGATTTAGATTGTTTAAAAAAATGTGTAACCGCTATGAACAACAAGAATATAGATATAGTGTGGTTTCATTTAAGTTTTATCTATAAATTAAACTACAAAAGTCATTGGGTGATAACACCAAAACGATTACTTCAAGATATGATTAATAATCAAATAGATAATTTCTTTTTTGTTTGGGGTGGTATGATTCGATTTGATTTTTTAAAAAAAATAAAATTAAAATTTTTGGAAGGCGTTATGCACGAAGACCATTTTTTTGGAATCTGTTTATTCCTACAGGCAAGAAACATTTATATCTTGAAAGATAATCTTTATAAATATTTCACAAGCACAAATAGTGTTACAAGAGGAAAAAACTTATCTTTAGGGACTTTACAATCTTTTTATAATTATGCTAACGACGCGATTGATTATGGATTTTTTGATATTCTTAAAAAAACGAGAAGCAAGCAAATCTACAAAGAAATTTCTAGATTAATAATAAATGAACATATTTATTATTATATCCTCACCCTAAAAGATGATGAATTAAAAGAGTTAGCAAAAAAAGTATTTTTTGGCAAACATTATTTTCAAACGTTTCTTCCAGCATTCTCTTTCATTAGGAGATATTCATACTCATCTGCCAAAATGAGAATCTCCAATCATTTAGCGTATAAACTAGGCTCTGCAATGATTTCAAAATCTAAAAGCCTTTCAGGATATATTCAAATGCCTTTTATTATCCTGTCTATTTATTATAGACATCAAAAAGAACAAAAAGAATATCAAGCAAAAATAGCAAAAAATCCAGCCTTGAAACTTCCTCCTTTGGAATCCTATGCAGACTATCAAGAAGCTTTAAAATACAAAGAACATCTAAGCTTTAAATTAGGAGCTGCACTCATTGAGTCTCAAAAAGTTTGGGGGGGGGGCATAATAAAATTTATATTCCACGATGTGCCTAGAATCAAAAGAGAGTTTAGAGAAAGAAACGAATCCCGCCAATAGTTTTAGGGCGTTGGATTTATCGCGTGATTGCTTGATTCATCTTGTGTGGTAAATTGGGAGGTGAAGTTGATGGCAGAGATGATTTTATTTGTATTTATTTGCGGTAAATAATTCCATTGTTGTCTTCTACTAACAAAAAAATGGCAATAAGTTCGCACGATATAAGAATAATGTTGAATATTAATGGAAACTCTATTTTGTCCCTCTTCTCTAAACCATTCCTTAGTTCTATCGTCTTGAATCGGTAATGGCAATTCAAAAAAGTTCTATCTTGCCAAAAAATCTTATTACATAAGCTATAAACGATTTCTACATATTGAGTAAAAAGAATATCATTCAAAATGCTTTTCCCTTTGCACACAAGATTCTCCACTATCCCCATTATTCCCTCTGCATCAGTAATATTTGGTATTTGCATATACAAATCAGGTCTATAAATCTTGATGAGTAAAATAAAAATAGCGTGTTGCATATCAAAAATAGGCTCTTTATTATTATCTTGGAATTGTTGCATTTCCAATAGTTTAATTTGAGGGAGAATTTTTTGTAATTCTCGTAAAGTAAAATTATCTGCGATAAAAATCTCTGCAAGATTTGTTTTTATATCTAATTGTTCTTGCAAATACTCACAAAATCTCTGCGGATGGGGATTAGGCAAAATATATTCTAAATCAAAGAATCTCCTAAGATAATTTTCTGTATCAATTTGCCCATAAATTGCTTGAATGGATTTGGAGAGTTGTGCCTTATCAATAGAGACTACAAATACAAGATGAGGAATCCCAAAGAGGTGTTTAATATTCTCTAGCATTTCAATGGCATAGGTTGGGCGACAGCGGTCTAATTCATCTATAAAAATAATAAAAGGCTGTCCCTCTTTTGCCCCTGTTGCCTCAAAGACTTTTGTTAGATTTTCTTTTAATTGCTCTAAGCATTCTTTTTCTTTAGAGTAATTCTCAATTAATACTTTTGCGCTGTCCTCTGTTAATGTCTGCGAAGCCTCTTGGAGCAATTCGTTATCTATTCCAATTTTATTAAATAAGCCTTTCACACTTATTTTCAATAAAGTAGGCAATGCCCTTTTAAAGATTTTTTGCACAGATTCCACTACCTGATTGAAATTTTCATTCCGAATTTCATTCTTTGTTAAATACCGATTCAATTCTCCTAAAACAGCAATCAAAGGCTCTTTGGTATAATCCTCCTCCCAAGCACTAAAATAAAGATTTGGAATCTTATAATCTCTATCAAGCATATTTTTCCACATCTTAATGAAAGTTGTTTTGCCATTTCCCCATTGTGCGTTTAAGGCAAGAATCAAGCCTTGCGTGTCTGTGTTGGAATGTTTTAAAAGATTCGTTAAATTAGTGGCAATAGATTTTCTACCTAGCTTATCATTTTCAAATATACAATGTTCGTTTTTGTCAAAGAAGTTATCTTTTAATATCATTTTGATTCCCTAATGTATTATTAAAATTTAAAACGATTATAGCACGAAAAAGAGAATGAAAAATTATAAAGCAAGACAAAAGCCCTGCTTAAAGCCTCAACCCTCATCAAAGGTGATATTTTCATAAAGTGAGGATTCATCAAGACAAAATTGTCCTAGATGATGCAATTATCACAAGATAACAAGCAAGAGAAATTTGGCTAACAATTTAAAAGAAGGGATACAAAAATGAGTATAGGTGATAATTAGTATGTCGTTAGAACTCTTAAAGATGGAGGGATTCAAATTGATAATGATGCACGCAATATGTATCATAATGATATTGTTGCAACTATGAGTGTGTATGTCGCGGCAACAGAAGAAAAGGCAGTGGAATATTTGCGCAAACAGAGAAAAAACGCTCATTTAAGCGCAGTTAAACGCAGACGGAAATGTAAGCAAGGCTGTGGCTAGAGAGTGGTTAGGAGAGTATTTAGAGAAATGTTACAAGGAGCTAAATGAGATTTTGTTCGGTTTTCTAAAATGGATTGTGTTAGGAAAGCGGCATTAGTGGATTTTGATTACAATGTGGGCTTAGGGTCGCTCAAAACCTTTAAAAACACTTTGCAATTCTTTGAATGTGGGGATTATAAACAAGCCGTAGAGAATATGTGCAAAAGCAAATGGTTCGCTCAAGTAAAAAAATGGGGGGGGGGGGGGGGAAATTGTGTGGTTGGGATGGAAGGGGGAGGATTTACATACCAAAAAAAGACTAACCCGATAAAGAA
>NZ_JAIEFA010000078.1 GCF_029067145.1 Helicobacter sp.
GCGTTCGGTGCGTGTTTTTGTTTGACGAATACGTTTTTGCGCAGATTTATGATTTGCCATAGGGTGTTAATCCTTTTATAAAAATTTTAAGCTATAATTTTAGCTGATTTTTTATTAAAAGCAAATAAAAAGGTGTAGAAATGAAGCTTTTTGGAACAGATGGCGTAAGAGGCGAAGCGGGCGTGAAACTTGACGCATTCTGTGCGCTCAAACTCGGAATCGCAGCGGGCATTTATTATCGCGAGCATTCTAAAACAAACAGAATCCTTGTCGGCAAGGATACTAGACGCAGTGGCTATATGCTTGAAAATGCCCTTGTTAGCGGACTTACAGCGGTTGGATATGAAGTCATACAAATTGGTCCAATGCCTACACCCGCGATTGCCTATCTCACAGAAGATATGCGGTGTGATGGTGGAATTATGGTTAGTGCGAGCCATAATCCCTTTATGGATAATGGAATCAAATTTTTCGGACGCAGCGGTTATAAGATTGACGAAAAAGACGAAGCGCGGATTGAAAAGATTTATCACGATACTCATCAACTTGAAAATGCCCAAAAAAGAGGAAAAGAAGTCGGTTCTAGCAAGCGGATTGACGATGTCGTGGGACGTTATATTGTGCATATTAAAAACTCTTTTCCCAAAGACTTATCCTTGCACGGAATCCGCGTCGTGATAGATTGCGCTAATGGCGCAGCCTATAAGGTCGCACCTACGATTTTTAGCGAACTTGGAGCAGAAGTTTTTGTGATTAATGATGAACCCAATGGCTTCAACATCAATGAAAATTGCGGCGCGACACAACCGCTTATGCTTCAAGAAGAAGTGCGCAAAGTGCGTGCAGACATTGGATTTGCACTTGATGGCGATGCAGATAGACTTGTTGTCGTAGATGAAAGGGGCGAAGTCGTGCATGGCGATAAACTTATTGGGACTTTGGCACTTGCCGCCAAAGAAAACAAAACATTGAAAAACGATACTGCAGTCGCAACGATTATGAGCAATTATGCTTTAGAGGAATTTTTAAAAGAACATCAAATCCAATTGATTCGCTCCAATGTAGGAGATAAATATGTTTTAGAATCTATGCTTGCACAGGACTTGAATTTTGGCGGAGAACAAAGCGGACATATTATCTTTAGCGATTTTGCAAAAACAGGAGATGGGTTAGTGAGCGCTTTGCAAACCATTGCCTATATTTTAAAATCCAAAAAATCTGCCTCCAAAGCTTTAGATTGTTTTAAGCTTTATCCACAAATCTTAAAAAATTTGAATGTGGATTCCAAACCTACATTGGAATCACTAGAAAATTATCAAGCCTTACTTGAAACCATAGAATCACATAATATTCGGCATTTAATCCGATATAGTGGAACAGAAAATAAGCTAAGGATTCTGCTTGAGGGAAAAGAAGTTAAAAAATTAGAAAAAATAATGCAAGAATGTGAAACCTATTTCAAAGGAAAAATTTGCTAGCCCCTTTATCAAATTCGCGTCAAAAATGGATAAATTTTGGAATCGCATTTGTTGTTGTTTTTGCATTAGACCAAACTATTAAATGGGCTTTTCTACTGCAAGGTTATCAGTTTGGTGATACGATTTATGAAACTCGCTTTGTCTCTCTTCTTCTTGTTTATAATAAAGGTGTGGCATTTTCTATGTTCGCATTTTTGGGAGATTGGCTAAAATTTTTGCAAGTTTTACTTCTTTTTGTAATCTTTATTTACTTATGGAAAAATCAAGAATTCGTCCAATCCTATGCTTTCCCTCTTGGAATCATCTTTGGAGCAGGATTCTCTAATGTCTTAGACCGCTTCATACACGGAGGAGTAGTGGATTATATTTTTTGGCATTATCAATTTGAATTTGCAATTTTTAACTTTGCAGATGTGATGATTGATTTAGGGGTTGTTCTCATACTTTATCAAACATTTTTAAGAAAAGATAAAAGTGTGTCGTGATAGAATCTCGTCTTTATTTTAGTCGGTCGCGTAGCTCAGTTGGTAGAGCACTACCTTGACATGGTAGTGGTCGCTGGTTCAAGTCCAGTCGTGGCCACCACTTTATAAAGATTAAAGCAAAATCCCAAACAAAATATTCTCCTAACGATTAAACAAAATACCAACACCAAAGCGATTAATGGAATTATTATAATCTTGCAAACTCTCCCCATACCCATTGAAAAATTGCAAATACAAATAAAGATTCTTATAAATTGGGTAGGAATAATCTAATAAAATAGCTCCTTTATTATCCTCTCTCAAATTATTCCTCAAAGTCGCTGTAAAGAGATGTTTGTTCCATAAATAGCCAAAACTCAAATCACCATAACCCAAGTATTTGGTAATATCTGGATTATCGTCCCTTTCAGCCTTTTCTGGGATTCTATACCAAGCTCTTAAAGAGGCAACAAAATTCCCATTGCTATAAATTCCCTCTGCAAAAATCCTATCCCAACTACGAGAATGGCTCAAATCACCACCATTACTTTGATGTAAATAGCCAAAATTAATACGTTTGAAAAATAAATCATAATCTTCTAAAGGATAGCTAAAATATAAACTCGGCTCATAATTACTTTCACGAAAAGGTCTAGAATTTTGATTGTCATAAAGCTGCCAAAAGCTTTGTTGTGTATAGGCAAAATATAAATCTAAATCTTGCGCAAATAAATCATCTAATAGTTTTTTCTTAATGCTAATTTGGAATTTTGTCTCCACCTGTTTGTTTTGATTGGGTTCTTTTGCACTACTTATATTCATTGGGATAATATAATTGAATCTATCCGGCTCAAAACCCAATAACCCGCCCATAAATTCATTGCGTTCAAAACGTCCCTCATAAGGCGTTTTCTTGTCGGATTCCGCCTCATAAATAGCAGAATCTTCCTTTGTAAGACTTTGATGTAAATCTTCTTGCTTCAATGAGGAAATTAGTTGATTGGAATCTGCTGGGGATTCTGCCTCTTGAAGCTGTACAAAAGTAACATAAACCTTTTTATCTTTTGGTAAATTTAATGTTAATTGATTTGTTTTTTCTGTATCTACTTTTATAACTTCCAATACTTCCATATTTTCGTTCAAAATTAATACTTTTAACTTTTCATCATTTTTAAATTCTAAGGAATCCGAAAGGCTCTCTTTAAGATTATTCGCCCATACATTAAGAGAACAAAGAGAGAGAAAGGCAATGATTTGCAGAATCTTATTCCAACCCATTAAACACCAAACATTCTTAAGATTATAAATTGTAATTTACATTACTA
>NZ_JAIEFA010000079.1 GCF_029067145.1 Helicobacter sp.
CAAAAACCAAACCCATTTCCCTCATAAAAAAAAACAAAAAAACACGATTATGCCCCCCCCCCCCGCACAGAAATTATACTAGACATTCTGCTACTCTTACATTTGCCAAATCACAACGAAACGTTTAATGCAACGCGGTATTAAGCTCTATTTTGCGATTAGAGCGGAACGCAATCATTGCGCCACTTTTGGAATCTTGCCTAAAATGCACACCATTTTTACCCGACAAATCACGTCCTTTGTATAATCCACTCTCTTGAATCTCAAAGCTCGGATTGATTTCTGCAATTTTTCGCGCCTCTTCTTCACTGATTTTAAAGATTGTCCCAGCCAAAACTGCGATTCCACCATCTACAATACAACCATCGCCCAAGCTAATCCCCGTAGAGCTATTCACACCCAAAAGACAATTTTTGCCAATGCTAATAGGGTCTGCATTCCCACCACTTAAAACACCAAGTATGCTAGCACCCCCGCCGACATCACTCCCCTCACCCACAACAACACTAGAGCTAATGCGCCCCTCATTCATACAAGCCCCCATTGCTCCGGCGTTAAAATTCACATAACTAGCACCCGGCATTTGTGTATAGCCACCCTTGCCAAGATACGCTCCAAAGCGGGTTTTTGCAGTATCAAGCAAGCGAATATTATCGTATTGTGGAATCACTTGCATTAAATAGCGAGGAAACTTATCTACAAAATCAATCGCAGGGAACTCTCCACGCATTTTAAGCGAAATCTCATTCTCTCGTAGCCATTCTAGCTCAAAAGGCACATTTCCGCTCCAAGCAACATTACTCAAAAGCCCGAAGATTCCGTCTAATTGCAAACTTCTAAGCGGGGCTTTGCCAAGCGAGAGAGCAAGCAATTTTAAATACGCAGATTCTACGCTTTTGCATTGCGCATCTTGATAAATTGCGCAGAATCGGTAGCGAAAATCGCCATTTTCAGTATAGATTCTGCCCTCTTGTAAGGCGCGTTGCAACTCTAAAAGCACGGAGACATTTTTGTGTGTATTAGGGCTTTCTTGTGTCTCTGCAATGTATCCACCAAAGCTCGCTAAAGCCGCAATAATAAAGCCCTCTGTAATTCCAAGCACAAGCTCACTTTCGCATTCTTCTAATATTTCGCATTCCTCGCGCAAAGATTCAAAAATCGCATAAGCACCGAAATTCTCACCCCAATTTAACACAGGATAAGTTGCTTGCAAAACCTTGCCACTCATTACACCTACATCTGCATAGCAAATCCCAAACCCTAAAGGTTGTTTATAATGTGGCACACTTTGTAAAGATTCTACTTTTGTTTTAAATTCTTCTTTGTTCATAAAAACTCCTTAAAAATTTGCGGATTATAACGAAAACTAGATAAAATTTAAGGAATCTCGCACAAACATTTCAAAAGATTCTGTGTTTTTGGATAATTTTAATTCAATAATTTAACATAATAGATTCTAGCAACTTTTTATTCTTAATTATTCTTTAGGCTTTAATACGCATTCATTTATCTTGAAATTTGAACGCAAGCAAGGTTTTGTGATTTTTAAATTTACAAGAAAGTAAGTTATAATTACACAAAGAATCTAAAGGGAAAAAATGCAAAATTGGGTTTTAGTTTTGATTGTTTTAGTTGTTGTAGTTTTAGCAGTTGCGCTGTTTATCGCATTTTTGCGTGATAAATCTATCAAAAACAGAATCAAAGAAAAAGAACCCAAAGTTCCTAATGCACAAGAACTCCTAGAATTGCTTAAAGACAAAGCCAATGATTTAAACAAGCTAACGCAGTATTCAAATCTCGCATATACGCATTATGCGCAATATATGGGCGAAATATCCGACTTTGACTTAGAATTTATCGCGATTCTAACTTCTCACAAAAGCGTCAATGCTAAACTCATCTTGGAAGCAGAACGACACTTTAAGCAGCTTAATCCTGAACGCAAAGCCTTACTAGAAAAAGCCCTCAATGTAGGACTAAAACACCGCTAATTTATTGTAATTTAGAACCTTTTACCTTTCAGTTTTTTTAATTCAACCCTAAAAACTAAATTATTTTTAGATAAAAATTTTAAACTCTTTTGTTGCAGAATTTTTCTAAAAATTCTTAAAATAAGCTAAATTTTTTGAAAGAAAAAATATTTAAGTTTATATA
>NZ_JAIEFA010000008.1 GCF_029067145.1 Helicobacter sp.
CTGTTTTGTGCTATTGTGGGATTATATTTTTCTTGTATTCTTTGGACGTAAAGAGTGGGAATTTCAAATATATGCATTTTGTTGTATACTCTAAAATCAATATTTTAAGAAAATAAGGTATGTAAGTGGGAAAATCTATCAGTAGCTTTACATTTTTATTGGGTTTTGTGTTGTTGTGTGTAGGTGTAAAACTATATGCTACACATAACGAGTGCTGTGAAGTAGCAGACGAACCTGAATTGCGCGAGTATATCAGTAAAGATACGATAAATTTTAGCAAAAAGAGTGAATGGGAGGGAGTATGGGGTGAGCTGAATCAATGCGACCCTTTAGAGGGTGTATGTTATGCAGAAAATGCTTTAAGCATTTATGATTGCGATAGCAGTAAGGGCACTTGCATACTTAATCATATCACTACCAAAAAGACAAATCCTGCTTATACAAAAAGAGAATCCATAAACTGTAATGAAGTTTCGCTTGATGGGATAGAGATTCTTGTTTCTGCGCATCAAGCCAAACCGAATGAATCTTATTTTGAGAGAATGTGCTCTGAATTTCAAGGGAAGGACAAAGAATCTTGTCGCCAAAAGGCAGACTTTAGTCTTATTAAAAATAAAAAAGGCATTACTTTCACTTCTTCTGTCTTGTTGGATTCTGAAGTCTGCTATTTGAAAAGTAAAAATCAATATATATCGCAAGAGGCTTTAAGTCAAATTGGAGGTATGCCACAAGGAACTTTGAGTGGGTTTTATCCGCCTCTTAATGCGAGCTTTAATTGTGATAAAAGTGGGCTAAGTAAGATAGAAAAAGGTATTTGCAATAGCTTTGCAACTATAAGAGGTGATTATATTCTCAATCAAATGTATAACTATATTTATGATTTTACGTGGAGTGAAAGCAATAAGCAAAAGCTCAAAAAAGAGCAATTAGAATGGATAAAAGAACGTAATCTTGTATGCAATCAACGAGAAGAACCCAACTTGCTGGCTTATTGTCTTTTTATAAGAAATAATGAACGGATACGTAACCTACAAGCTATTATAGATGATGAGAACGATTCTACTATTAAAACTCCCCAACGCGTGCATATGGAGTTTGTTAGTTCTGCAGGAGCGGTAAAAATCTATGAGAAACCTAGTCTAAACTCTAATGTGCTTCACACCGCAATTTTAAACGATAAGGCGACGATTGTTTTAATGGCTAAAAATTCTCGTAATGGTTTCACAAAAATTTGGTTTTTGGAACATTACAAGGAAGATGGCAGTATGAGGCGATTTGTAGGTTATGTGCAAAATGCCAATATCAAAAGAGATAAAGAGCAACCCGCCGCGCTTTAAAGATTAAAATCATAGAATCTTATTAGTGTGCGCGAGAAGAGAATACTTCCCATAAAGCCTCATTGATTTCATCATAGAATCTTGCGTATGAATAGCCGCCTAAATCTATAAATTGTTCATTCATCGCTTGTTCAATACATTCTTCATTTCCTTTGCAAGATTCTCGCTTTTTCAAGCAATTTCTTTGAATGTTTAGGAGTTTGTTTAGTATTAAACTCTTTTGTTTATCTAATTTTTGTTGCAAGGCAATGAGTAGGTTTGAGTTAAGCTTAGAAATCTCAATATATTCCTCACTATGAGGCAATGTAAAATCACTTAAATCCATTTCCTTTATCCATTCCCTCGTGCCAAAATACAATGTATTATTCATTCTATCTTGGTTGGCTAGTGCAGGGTGAGAGCAAATACTCTTTTCTGTCGCACTTCTTGCCTTTGTGCAGTCAAATCCGGCTTTAAGCTTATAATATTTGTCAGTGATATAATATTCTTCCCCCACATCAAAACTGCATTCTTGCTCTAAAAACGCACAGGCTTTATTTGTCTTTTGCTCCTCTATATTGATATATAAGTATTGAGCATCTCTTTGTGCCATAAGGGTGCATTGTGGAAAAGCAGGGAATAGAATCTGTGCTTGCGTAGAGCTTAAAGGCTTTAAAAGTGCAATGGGTTCATCTTTGCTCTCATCATCTCTATAACAAGAGCCTTCATTCCCCCAATCTCTAAGTCTTGCCCCGCCATTTATTGCTCTTTCAAGTAGAAAGCCTAGCTGTAAAGTATTTTTATTGTGTTTTAGAATCTTTATATCAAAATAATCGGCAGAAATTTTTGATGTGCCAGAAAGTGGCGTATAGAAATAATCACTTGCAAAAAATTCCCCTATGTCGCTCCAATCTTTTAAGTAAGGATTTGTGTATGTTTGTTTTGGCGTGTCCTTTTGACTTGAGAAGCTAGAAGTTGCTAAAAATATTACTGCAAACAAGACTGCTAAAAAATAATGCTTATTCTTCATGATAACTCCTTTTAGTGCTATTATACTTGCGTTTCTTGAATAGTATTTTACCAAGAAATAGTTACGATTCCTTGCGCATAACTTTTAAGTTTATTGTAAAATACGATGAAAAAAGATAGAGGAAGAGGTTTGAAGCCAGAGCAAAAAGCAAGAAAAGAGATTGATAAGCTTTTATCACTAGCGGGATTTGAGTTAAGAGATTTTAAGGATTGCGCTTTAGGGGATTCCACGCCCAATGTAACCCGCAATCTCGCCATAAGAGAATTTATCCTAGAAAATGGCACAAAGGCGGATTATATGCTTTTTGTCGCAGGCAAAGCGTGTGGGGTGATAGAGGCGAAAAAATTTTCTTTGTCTCTAAGCGGGGCGGAAAATCAAGCCAAAAATTATGCTTATACTCTCCCTGCGCATATTCCCTCTTATCAAGAGAGTTTGCCCTTTGTTTATACGAGCAACGCAAGTGAAATTTATTTTACAGATTTACGCGAACCAAGCCCACGCTCAAGGGGGATTTTTGCCTTTCACACACCAAAAGAGCTTTTAGAACAGCTTAACTCCACTCCTTTGCGTGAGAGAATCCAACAAATCCCACCACTAAGCAGTCAAGATTCTAAAGTCTTGAGAGTGTGTCAAAAGGACGCGATAGAGGGCTTAGAAAAATCTTTGAAACAAAACAAACAAAGAGCCTTAATCCAAATGGCAACCGGTGCGGGTAAGACCTTTACCGCTTGTAATTTTGCCTATCGCCTGTTAAGCATAGCAAAGGCAAAGCGCATTTTGTTTCTTGTGGATAGAAACAATCTTGGCAAACAAGCGAAAAAAGAATTTGATAATTTCAGCCCAAGCACAGACAAGCGACATTTTAGCGAGATTTATAATGTGGTGCATTTAGAGACAAATCACATTCCCAAAGAATCCAAAGTCGTGATTACAACAATTCAGCGGCTGTATTCTATTTTGCGCGGAGAGAGTGAGTTTGATAGCACAAACGAGGAACGCTCCGCCTTTGAAAGTGAGGATAAAGAGACAAAAGAAGTTGCCTATAATCCCCAAATTGGCATTGATACCTTTGATTTTATCGTTATTGATGAATGCCACCGCAGCATTTATGGGCTGTGGCGACAGGTGCTAGAGTATTTTGACGCATTTCTTATCGGGCTTAGTGCGACACCCTCTAAGCATACTTTAGGATTTTTTGCCCAAAATATTGTAGCGCAATATGACTTAGAAAAATCCATTCTTGATAAAGTCAATGTGGGCTATGAAATCTTTAGAATTAAAACGCGCATTAGTGAGCAAGGAAGCATTATTGAAGCAAATGCAGAATTTCAGATTCCATTTAGAGAAAAGGACACGCGAAAAATCGGCTATGAGAGCTTGGAAGAGGATTTAGAATACTCCAAAGCAGATTTAGACCGCTCCGTGCTTGCTCCTAGCCAAATCCGCACGATTTTAGAGGCTTATAAAAACAAAGTCTTTGACCTACTTTTTCCTGAACGTGAGCGAAGCTATTTGCCCAAAACTTTGATTTTTGCCAAAGATGATAATCACGCAGAGGAAATCGTGCGCCTTGCGCGAGAAGTGTTTAATGCAGACAATGAGTTTGCACAAAAAATCACCTACAACATCGGCAATCAAAACCCACAAGAACTTATCAATGCTTTTAGGCATTCCAAAAAGTTTAGAATCGCAGTTACGGTGGATATGATAGCCACAGGCACAGACATTAAGCCTTTAGAAGTGCTGATTTTTATGCGCGATATTAAATCGGCGAGTTATTATGCGCAAATGGTTGGGCGCGGGGTGCGTAGTATCCATAATGACGATTTAAGGGCGGTTACGCCTAATGCGGATTGCAAAACGCGTTTTTATGTGATTGACGCGGTGGGCGTGAGTGAATCTCAAAAGATTGATTCGCGTCCTTTAGAACGCAAGAAAGGCTTAAGTTTTAAAGAGATTTTGCAACAGGTGCGCGAAAGTATGGAAAAAGGCGAATACGACAAAGATACGCTTTTAAGTCTTGCTTCAAGGCTTACGCGTTTAGAGTTAAGCTTAAGCAAAGAGGATAATGCGCGTTTGCAAGAGCTAAATTCTGGCAAAAGCCTTTGTGTGCTCGCAAAAGAGATTTTAGAATTTGCGGATTCCTTACAAGCATTAGAGAGAGCAGAGATAGCGCACAATCCACTAGAGATTTTCACAAACGATACATTTTGCAAATTGCTTTTAGAGTTGGCAAAAAAGAGCAAAATTTATATTGATGAAATCTCGCAAGATTCCGTGCTTGAGCTAGGATTTGACACGCAAAAGGCGCAAAATCTCATCGCGCAATTTAATGAATTTATTTTGCAGCATAGAGATGAAATTGCCGCCCTAAGTATTCTCTACTCGCAAAATTACAAAAACCGCCACCTAACTTATGAGGTGATTGCGGAGTTAGCGCATAAGCTCAAACAGGATTCTATGGATGTTCCAAGCCTATGGAATGCGTATAAACTGCGTGATAAGGGCAAAGTGAGTAAGAATCCTAGCAAAAACCTAACCAACCTCATCTCCCTTGTGCGTTATGCACTCAAAATGGATACAGAGCTGCAAGATTTTGCGATTGGGGCGAATGCGCGTTATAATCTGTGGCGTGGGCGATGTATCAAAAAGGGCATTACATTTAGTCCCGAGCAAGAGGAGTTTTTAGAGCTTATCAAAGAATACATTATCGCAAATGGCTTTGTGGAAGTCAAGGATATTCAAGAGATTTGCGCGGACTTAGGTGGGATTTATAGAGCAAAAGTGATTTTTAAGGGTTCTTTGCCGACTCTTGTAGAGGAACTAAGCTTGGCATTGGTGGGGTAAGGAGAATGGATTTTGGTATAATTCAAGCAATATAATAAAATAAAAGGATAAATATTTTGAAGTTATTTTGGATAATATTTGTAAAAATTTGTATTCTTGGAATTCCTATTTATTTTGGAGTATTCCAAAATAAAATACAAAATATTTTTG
>NZ_JAIEFA010000080.1 GCF_029067145.1 Helicobacter sp.
AATGCCAAATTCGTCGTGAGAATCTATTTTGATTAGATTCGCTGTGGTTGTATCGTGGTTGAGGTAGGAGAAGAAATTGGTAAGATTGTTCTGTATGGTTCGCACACTAAAAGTAAGATTGCTATAAAATCCCCAAAATAACGGAACCAAAATAATAAGCAAAACAATCGCTCCAATGGAAAATGCCTTAAATAATGAGGTATCAATGAATCCAATGATGTCGTGTGAAATTTTTGTTGTATATTCTCCTAAAGTATCCACATAAACACCTGTAGAAATCCAAATATTTTGGGTGTTTGGAATCATTGTCGCATAACCAACTTTTTGTGCTGTGCCAAGTGTGCCATCAGGAAGAGGTTTGCTAAAAGAAAAATGTACAAATTTGGTTTGTTGTTTCTGTGTTTTTGCGGTTTGGAATAAGTCCCTTACATAATAAACTCCATCAGTGTCTTTAGCCTCATATAGTGATTTGCCAATCAAGTCTTTGCGTGTAGGGTGAGCCACAGGCGTATGTTCTTTGTAAGCGAAATAATATCCGCTTTTGTCTGATTCAAATCGGAAGTTTTCAATGGCTTTTGCAATGATTGCTATTTGTGAGGGTTCATCTAAGCCTACAATCAGCTCTCCTAGGGATTCTGCTAGAGTATCCGTAGCAAGCTTGATTTTTTGCTCTACCTCCTCACTCACAGCCTTATGCACTTCCATACTTGTATCTCGCGTAATATCTTGCTTAAAATATTCAATCGTACCAAATATGCTTATTAAACTCACAGCGATTCCAAGCATAAGCACCAAGATTTTTGCTTTCAATGACATTCTTTTATACATAAGCCCCTTCCTTTTCGTTGCTTAGATTTTATTTAGATTCGCATTATACAATTATATAATATTAATAATCCATTTTATTTTAAAAATATTTTAGCAAAAATTACAAAAAATTTGTGAGGAAATTTGAGAATAAATTTCATTTGCTGTGCCACAAAAATGTGGAGGAAATTGTGTTTTATTAAAAGTGCTTTGTCGCTTGGCAAGTTGGGCTGTGTGCAAAGAGATAGAATCCTTGAGAGATTCTAAAGAAAAAATGTGGGATTGTGGTTTGGTAGAGGAGGGATTCCGCGCTTTTTGATGATTGAGATATTCTAATGTTTCTTTAATGCCAATACTTTTTGTCCATTGGTGTTGTGTGCCATAACGCGCAATAAGCGTTTGCACTTCGTTTAAAAGTCCTTTGTTTAGCATTTCTTGTGTGCGTTCTTGAATCCTTGCTCTTAACAATTCTCGCGCAAAATGAATTTCAAAAATTTCACAAGATTTTAAAATTGGTTTGGGAGGATTGTTGGCAAAATAAACGCTTGGCGCAGTTTGTGTGGAGAAGTATATTTCTAGCGCGCGGGTAATGCGGTAAGAATCTTGCGGGTTGATTCTGCTTGCATAAGGGGAATCTACTTTGGATAAATACACATATTGCGCTTTTGAATCACCAAGATGATGAATCGCAGTATCTATTTCTAGTTTTTCAGATGAAGATAATTTGGGAGAGGGTGAAAGCCCACAAAGCAATGTTTTAAGATAAAAGCTTGTGCCGCCCACGATGAGGAGATGCTTGTTGTGCGCTTGACAAAATGTTTGTGCGCGATGATATTCTTGAATAAAATTCTGAACATTTTGCGATTCGTTAGGGCGCAAAACATCTATGCCAAAATGTGGAATCCCCTTTCTCTCCTCTAAACTAGGCTTCGCGCTAGCAATATTGATTTCTTCATAAATGCTTAAAGAATCTAGTGAAAGAATCGCACAATCATAGTTTGAAGCAAGCTCCAAAGAAAGAGCAGTTTTGCCTGCACCACTGCCACCTAAAATCGCAAGAGTTTTTGGTTTCAAGCGAAGTTTTTAGAAGCCAAAACCGCTTCTAAAAAAGCGTTTTTAAGAGCGTGTTTTTCCAAAGTCGCTACTCCTTGTGCAGTAGAGCCTCCCGGACTCATCACGCTTTCTTTAAGCAATGTGGGGTGGTTTTGTTCTAAAAGACTAGCAAAACCGCTAAATAATGTGCGCACGATTTGTGTAGAATCTTCGCGTGTTAGACCATAGGTTACTCCACTATCAATGAGCGATTCGGCAACAAGGGCTAAAAACGCCGGAGCGCAACCACCCAAAGCAGTAGCTAAGGGAAAATGCTTTTCTTCAAGCCATACGCTTTTGCCAATAGAATCAAAAATAGCAATCGCTTCTTTTTGGAAAGCCAAATCACCACACAAGCTCGTGATAGATTGTCCAACGCCTGCGCAGATATTTGGCATAGCCCGAATATAATATTGTGATTCTATGGTGGCTTTTAATGTCTCAAGACTGGTAGCATTTAAGATAGAATAAACACATTTTGCTTTGCCATTAAAGCAGAATTGATGGAGTGCGTAAGGCTTAACACAAAGCAAGATTTCATCGGATTCTTTTAATGGAATCGTGGAATTTTCCAAAAATAGAGGAGTCAAATTTAATTCCTCGCAAAAGGATTGAACTTTTGCAGGATTGCGACCGCAGACTAATAGTTTGTATTTGTCTTTCAAGCCTTGCGCTAAGGCTTTTGCCATTTTGCCATAGCCCAAAAGAATTAAGGATTGCATTGTGGGATTTCTATTGTTTGGAGAAGTCAAAGAATTTTGAAATAGGTTCGGACAATCCGAAATTCTCGTATTTGAAATTTTCTAAAACGACTTGTGCCATTGTAAGAGTCTCAAAGTTAAAAAGCAAAGGGGCTAGGAAATTAACGCTAGATTCTTCAATGGGTTCTTTCACGCAAACAATATTTAAAATGACGAGTTTAGAGTTTTGCGGGTCGGTGTTTGTTTTGCCTTTTAAATCTAAAAGTGCCTTTATAGGAGATGGAATCTCAAACTCATAATCTGTGCGCATAGCATAAGGATTCACTAGAGTAAAGGAAATGCCGTCATTTTCGCAACTTTTTAATTGCATAAAAGTTTCATCGTCTTTGGAGATTCTTTCTAGTTTCATCTTGTGGATATGTTCAAAGCCTAAAATCGGAGATTTTACTACAAATTCCATTGTTTTTCCTTCGCTTATGAGCGTTTAAAAATCATAGAAAATAATTTTACTAAAAGTTTTGCGTGAGATTTTATCGCAATAAAAGCAAAAAATCAATTTTATTTTAAAAAAAATTTATAAAATCTATACCAAATCCGCTATAATTACGACCATTTTTATAATTTTTAGCTTCGTTTTTAAGGAATTTATTTTATGTTGCGATGGATGAAATTTTCTCTTTATGGTTTTTGTATTCTTGTTTTTTTGGGCGCGTGTTCGTCTAAGACCAACAGCGGTTTGGCACTAGATGAGGTGAATAAACCCGCGGATTATTGGTATCAAAATATGTTAAAAGAGATTCGTAACGATGATTTGGAAAAAGCCGATAGTTATTTTGTCTCTTTACAAAGCGAACATTTAAATTCTCCGCTTTTAGGCGAGGCGATGTTGATTTTGGGAAGAGCGCATATGCAAAAAGAAGAATATTTACTTGCAGGATTCTATTTTGACGAATTTACAAAACGTTTTGGAAATGCAGAAAATATAGACTTTGTGCAATATTTAAAATTACAGGCAAATTATTTTGCTTTTGGCAAGCGATACCGCGACCAACAATTATTAATGCAATCCATCAATGAAGCAAAAGCCTTTGACCAAAAATATCCTTATTCGCGTTATCGCCCTATGGTAGATACAATGCTTTTAAAGCTTGAATTGGCAAATTTAAGCCTAAACAAAGAAATTATTAAACTTTATGAGCGCAGAGGCAAGGAGAATGCGGCTGAATTTTATCAGCAAAAAATCAATGAAAATGCTTGGATTAAAGATGTTTATTATAAAGAGGCGCATTCTCCGTGGTATCAAAGAATCTTTGAATGGTAGGAGAAACTATGCAATTAGAACGTTATGGAGAATTTCCAAAAATTTTGCCTGTCATCGTAGAGGAGGATATGTTTTTGTATCCTTTTATGATTGCGCCTTTGTTTGTCAGCGATGAGGAAAACCTAAAAGCCATTGAAGTTGCAATGGAATCTCAAGACAAATTGATTTTTATTACTGCTTCCAAAACTAGCGCACTTGGAGAAAGCGATACGGGATTCTATGATGTGGGCGTGATTGGTGTGATTATGCGTCGTGTTGCCTTGCCTGAAGGGCGCGTTAAGATTCTGTTTCAAGGGTTAAGTCGTGGGCGTTTGTTGAATGTAGAATCCAAAATGCCCTTGCAAGGCAAGATTGAACCAATCCTCTCTCTGCCTTTTGATGCTGCACGTATAGAAGCGATTTTGGCGGTTTTGAAAGAGAGATTGCGCAATCTTTATAATATCTCTCAAAACTTCCCACAAGATTTACTTAAAAGTATTAATGAGACAATGGAGCCAAATCGTGCGGCAGATTTGATTGCGAGTGCGATTCGGCTTAAAAAAGACCAAGCCTATAAAATATTCAAAGAAAATAATCCCGAAGAGCGACTTTTAAGCCTCATTGAAATTGTAATGGAGGAAATCCGCGCACAGCAAATCCAAAAAGAGATTAAAACAAAAGTTAATTCTCAAATGGAAAAAGTCAATAAAGAGTATTTTTTAAAAGAACAATTAAAGCAGATTCAAAAAGAATTGGGCGGAGACGCAGGTAAAGATGCAGAGATAGAGGAATATCGCCAAAAACTAGAAAAACTCAAAAACAAAATGAGTCAAGACGCTTACAAAGAGATTTCTAAGCAAATTGCCAAGCTCTCAAGAATGCACCAAGATAGCGCAGACGCAAATTTATTGCAAAACTATGTTGAATTAGTTTTAGAGATTCCTTTTGGTTCTTTTGCGCAAAAACCGCTCAAGATTGATGAGGTAGAAAAGCAGCTCAACAAAGACCATTTCGCGCTAGAAAAGCCAAAAGAACGCATTGTGGAATATTTTGCGGTGCGTGAGTTGCTCGCATTGCGTGGCAAGGGGAATAACAATGAAAATAAAGGCACGATTCTATGCTTTTATGGACCTCCGGGAGTAGGTAAGACAAGCCTTGCAAACTCTATTGCTACTGCTTTGAAGCGTAAATTGGTGCGAATCGCATTGGGTGGTTTAGAAGATGTCAATGAATTGCGCGGACATCGCCGCACTTATATTGGTGCAATGCCCGGTAGAATCGTGCAGGGCTTGATTGACGCAAAAGAAATGAATCCCGTCGTGGTGCTAGATGAGATTGACAAGATTCATAATTCTTTTCGTGGCGACCCTTCCTCTGTGTTATTAGAGATTCTTGACCCAGAGCAAAATAAGGAATTTAGAGATTATTATACAAATTTTGATTTGGATTTATCGCAAGTGATTTTTATTGCAACGGCAAACGATGTGAGTGCGATTCCAGCACCTTTGCGCGATAGAATGGAGTTTATTAATATTAACAGCTACACACCTAGCCAAAAAGAGCAAATTGCTAAAAAATATTTAATTCCTCAAGAGCTGAAAAAACATGGTTTGCAAAATAGCGAGATTAGCTTTTCTCCTAGTGCGGTAAAAATGCTGATTGAAAAATACACAAGAGAAGCAGGAGTGCGGAATCTGCGCCGCAGGATTGCACAAATCTTGCGCAAAGTAGCAAAAAATATTTTACAATCGCCACAAGAAAAAGTGCAAATTACCCCCAAAAACTTGCACGAATTTTTAGATAAAATCGTGTTTGAGTTTGAAAATGCAAGCAAAAATGCAGAGGTTGGATTGGTTAATGGGCTTGCTTGGACGAGTGTAGGAGGCGATGTTTTAAAGATTGAAGCACTCAAAATCAAAGGCAAGGGAGGCTTGCATTTAACAGGAAATTTGGGCGATGTGATGAAAGAAAGTGCAAAAATTGCCTATTCTTATGTGAAATCTTTAATTGATAGTGGAGTACTCAAGGTGGATTGTAAGTTAATCCCTCAAACTCCAAAAGAAAAAGAAGAAAATATCCAACCCAGCGCAAGTGAGATTTATAATCGCTTAGATGTGCATTTGCACGTTCCAGAGGGTGCAACGCCAAAAGACGGACCGAGCGCGGGAATCGCAATTGCAAGCGCACTTGCTTCGCTGCTGACAAACAAAAAAGCGCGCGGTGATGTTGCAATGACGGGTGAGCTAACTTTAAGAGGCAAAGTCTTGCCTATTGGAGGTTTGCAAGAAAAGCTCATCGCCGCTTATAAATCAGGTATGAAAGAAGTGTTGATTCCAAAGAAAAATTTTGAACGCGATATGGACGAGATTCCACAAGAGGTAAAAGAGGGCTTAAAGATTCACCCTGTCAGCGAATTTAAAGAAGTTTTGCGATTTGTCTTAAAATAATGTCCAAACAGCATCCTCTAATAAACCTTGCTTTGTCTTCTAATGCTTTACAACAAACCTTGGAATCGCTTGTGATTCCTTTGCCAAAATATCCTGAAATTTGTGGTATAGATGAAGCCGGGAGAGGTTGTGTAGCAGGTTCGCTTTTTGTTTGCGGAGTTGTTTTAGAATCTCCTAATCAAAGCCTTTTGGAGAGAATTAAGGATTCTAAAAAGCTTTCCCAAAGTGTCCGAGATTCTTTGAGCGTGGAGATTCAATCTTGCGCGCGATTCCACATTGTCCAAAAAACTTCCAAGCAAATTGATACAAAGGGTTTGAGTGCGTGCATCAAGGAATCTTTGCTTGAGATTTTAAGCTCTTTAAATGCGCCTTTTTATGTGTTTGATGGAAATTGCGCCTTTGGGATTCCGCATTTAAAAACCCTCATCAAAGGAGATTCCAAACTTCATACAATCAGTGCGGCAAGTATTTTGGCAAAGAGCGCGAAAGATTCTGAAATGTTGGCATTGGACAAGGAATTTCCTCAATATGATTTTGCGCATAATAAGGGTTATGGTACAAAAGCGCATTTAGAGAATATCCAGAAATATGGATTTTGTGCAGTTCATCGCCAAAGCTATCATCTAAAGTCGCTTTTAACTCCAAGTCTTTTTTAAATTTTTTTATGTTTAATCTATATTAAATGCTTCAAAAGCTACAATTTTTAGCTTAATTTTAAACTGAAGGTGTGATTTTGAGTGGATGTGTGATTACGATTACTTCCGGCAAAGGTGGTGTGGGTAAATCCACGACAACTGCGAATCTTGCTGTGGGGTTGGCAAGTGAGGGCAAGAAAGTTGTAGCGGTAGATTTTGATATTGGTTTGCGTAATTTAGATATGATTTTGGGTTTAGAAAATCGTATTGTGTATGATATTGTCAATGTAATGGAGGGGGAATGCAATCTTTCCCAAGCTCTTATTAACGATAAAAAAACCAAAAATCTTTATTTTTTGCCCGCGAGTCAAAGCAAGGATAAAAATATTTTAGACAAAGAAAAAGTTTCGGGGTTAATTCATAAACTTAAAGAGGAATTTGATTTTGTTTTGTTGGATTCTCCAGCAGGAATTGAGGGAGGATTTGAGCATTCTATTTTTTTGGCTGACCGCGCATTGATTGTTTCAACACCGGAAGTTTCAAGCGTACGTGATGCGGATAGGGTGATTGGAATCATTGACGCAAAAAGCAAAAAGGCACAAGAAGGACAAGAAGTGCTAAAGCATGTAATTATTAACCGCCTAAAGCCCGAAATGGTAGAAAAAGGTGAAATGCTAAGTGTAGAAGATGTGCTAAATATTCTTGCTTTGCCTCTGATTGGAATCGTACCAGAAGATGAGAAAATCATCTCTTCTACCAACACGGGAGAACCTGTGATTTATGGTAATTCTCTTTCTGCTCTTGCTTATCAAAATATCGCAAAACGAATTTTGGGTGAAGAAGTGCCCTATTTGGAATTAAAAGCCAAAAAGGGATTCTTTGGAAGGTTATTTTCATGAGTTTAATGGATAAATTCTTCGGGGGCAAAAAATCTTCTGCTAAGGAAGCAAGAGACCGCTTAACATTGATTTTAGCGCACGAACGCGCAATTAATGTGCCTTATATGGAACAAATGAAAGAAGAGATACTAGAAGTGATTAAAAAATACACAAAAGCTCAAAAAATTGATATGAAAACAGATTCCAACCAAAATTTTAATACACTTGAAGTTGAGATTCTACTAGAAAAATAATTGAATCTATGGATAAAGTAAAGCCTATAACCATTGGTATTATTGCATTATTGCTCGTATTGCTTAGCTTTAACTTTATCCCTAAAACTCCAAAATCAAAACCTGCTTTGCAAACAAAAACACAAGAAAATCTCCAAGCCTCAAAAATCACACCAAGCAAGGAATCAAACGCAACGATAATGCAAAGTAATGCGGAGTTAATCCAAAAAAATATTGATTTTTTGAAAGAAAATTTAGAGGCACTTAAGGCAAGTTCTCTCGCGGAATCCTCAAAAGAAATTTCCCAAACACAACCTCAAGATACCGATGTTTCAGAGGCTTTTAAAAAACAAATCGTATCTAATGCAACAAAAGAATCGCAAGAAACGCAAAAGGAATCCTCTCTTGCTAAAACACAGGAAAATTCATCTGAAACAAAAGAATCTGCCTTATGTCAGCGCACGAAGCCGCAACTTGCAATTATTATTGATGATGTTGGGAATTTCGCACAATATCGGGCAATAACTAAAATCCATTACAAGATTACTCCCTCACTTTTTCCCAAAAGCAAGACAAATCCAAAAACTCCAAAAATTGCGAAGTTTGCTCCTTTTTATATGGTGCATTTGCCGCTTGAGGCATTGAATTTTTATCAAGCAGAGCACGAATGGCTGTTTGTCGGAGATTCGCAAGATAAAATTCAACAAAGAATCCAAGCAATTAAGCAAGATTTTCCAACACTCACTTATATTAATAATCATACAGGGAGTAAATTTACACAGGATTTAGATTCTATGACGCTACTTTTAGAAACGCTTAACAAAAATAAAATTAGTTTTTTGGATTCTAAAACAGCTTCCAATACCAAAACAAGCGTATTTTACGCCACACATTCTATGGAAAAACTTAATCCGTGCCAAAGTAACTATTTGGAACGTGATGTGTTTTTGGATAATGAATTGAATATCTCAAAAATTACACAAAATCTAATTCAAGCGGTAAAAATAGCGAAGACTAAGGGTTATGCCATTGCGATTGGACACCCTCACAAAGAGACTTTGCTAGCGCTTAAAAATGCAGAAAATTATCTAGCCAAAAGCGGGGTAGAACTCGTATATGTGAATGAAATTATTGCACCATAACAATTTTATAAAGAATTATGCTAAAATATTGGGAATTTTAGGATTTTTAAGGGATTCGCAATGACAACTCCAACAGAAACTCGCCAGCTACAAGGGAGCATTTTAAATATTGCGCATGTAAAAGATTCCACTTTTTGTATTGACAATGTTTTCTATATTTCTGAAATCAATCAAAATTTACATATTGGAACAAGTATCCGAGTAATTAAAGATATAGAATCTCCACATCGTTATTCTCACGCATTTGGAATCTCTCCGCATTCTTATTTTTGTTTTCCCATTATGGGTGAAAGAAAAGCATTTGTTTTAGAGCTTAATGGTTCCACTTTGAAACACATTGCGACATTAGAGGACCACGATGGCGATATAGAATCCTGTGCTTTTTCTCGTGATGGGAGATTTTTTGCCACAGGTGGGCAAGACGGAAGAGTTTTTTTGTATGAAGGACGCAGCTTTTTGGCTATTTCCTCTTTGTTAGCGCGTTCGGATTATATTTCTACGATTCGTTTTTCTAATAGTGGTGATTTTATTGCAATTAGCGGATTTGATAAATTTACAATGATTTTTGATGTTTTGCGACATAGAATTGCCTTTAATTTTGCTACAAACGATGTTGTAGAGGATTCTTGTTTTTTTGAACACGATGAAAAAATTTTGCTCGTGTGTCGCAACAATGCGAGCATTATTTTTAGCTTAAAAGAGGGCAAAATTATTTCTCAAGAATACCCTTTTGCATTTTGGCCCACAAGTATTGCTATTACAGAAGAGGAAAATTACGCACTCGTCGGCACGCGTTCAGATATGCTTTATGTCTTGTCTTTGAAAGATAATTCCAAAACTATGGAGATTAACAATGAACACGCTGGCACAGCCTCATTGGCTTTTTCTCACGGACATTTATATATCGGCTCTATTGACGGAGCACTTTTGATTATTGATTATAACGAAGGCAGAGAGGAACTAGAATCTAGTTTGCAAAAAAAAGATTACAAAAGTGCGCGCGAGGCGATTAATAAAAATGTATTTTTAAGTATTCACCCCTTGACGAAAATTTTTGATGAGGTATGGCCCGAAATCCTCAATGAAGCCATTGCATTGTTGAATGAAAACGAAATAGAAAAAGCAGTGGAGCTTACTGCACCCTTTGTCGTCAATGAATCTAAAAAGAATGAATTTGACTTTTATTTGTCTCAAAAGGACGGGGTAAAGACTTTTTTAGAATTAGTCAATAAAAAAGATTTCACTAAAGCCTATGAGATGCTAAAGACAACGAAATTTTTAGTCAAAACGCAAGCCTATGAAAAGCTAGAAAATATTTGGAATAAGGCGTTTTTTAATGCCAAAAAGCTTCTTATGGAAAATGCAAGCACCAACAAGCGTTTGGCAGAGCAGGCTTTAGCACCTTTTAACAGCACACCAAAAAAAGAGCTCATCGTGCAGCTTTTGCGCAACTGCGATGTGTTTGAAAAAGCAGATATGCTGATTAAAAAGCAAAATTTCAAAGAATATTTTAGTTTAACCTTTCAGTTTTCATTCTTGCGTGAGACGGATTTGTATAAAAAAGTGCTTTTAGTGGGCGAGCGAATGCTCACAAATCTGATTGAATTAGAAAAAAACTTCCATTACGATGAGGCGAAAAAAATCGCAGAAACTCTGCTTGTTTTCCCAACCCTTAAGCGCGCAGCAAACGAACGCATTGTGCTAATGCAACAAAAAGAGAATCTCTTAATGGCAATTGAAGCAAAAGACATTAAAAAAGTCTATTCGTTGGTAGATGAGATTGAAAGCTTGCGCTCTATGCAGCAGTTTAAGGATTTCACAAAAGACTTTTTAAGATGTTATGAAGAAGCAAAAACCTACGCGCAAACAGGAGATGCAAAGCACGCAATGGTTGTTTTTGGCGAGTATATGGAAATTCATTATTGGGTAGATAAAATCGGCTCACTTTTAAAAACAGCCTATTTAAGTCAGATTCAGCAAAACTTGCAAAGCCCTGATGTGAATTGGGTGATTACAATCAAACGTTATTTTGAACGTTATGGCAAAAGTATAGAGTTAGTGAGATTGCTCCAAGAGCACCCAGCCAAAGCAATCCTAGATGAGTTTGAGGGTGATGGCGAGGGTGATGGTTATCGTCGTTATGGTTTTGTAGATACGATTGTCATTTATTTGGTTCAAAAAGAATCTTAAAGAAATGCTTTGGAATCCTTAAAAGATTCTGCGATTCTACCTGCAATTCCGACTGAATTGTCGCATTTGGGTTTAAAGCGGATTTTTTACTGCGGCAATTTAGAATTATTAAGCTCGCGTAAAATTACGATTGTTGGCACGCGGAATCCCAACCCTTATGCCCAAAATTTCACCCAAACTCTTGCGTGTAAGCTTGCAAATAAGGGCGCGGTAATTGTGAGTGGAGGCGCGCTTGGGACAGATATTATTGCGCACAAATATGCTTTGCCTAATACCATTATGGTTTCACCCGCTTCTTTGGATATTATCTATCCGCGCACAAACACAAAAATCATTCAACAGATTTACCAAGACGCTTTGATTTTAAGTCCGTTTGATTCTCCTTATTCTCCGCGTGCCTTTTCATTTTTGGAGCGCAACAAATTAGTTGTTAGTCTTGGAGAATGCGTGATTATCCCTCAAGCAGATTTAGAAAGTGGGTCAATGCGAAGTGCGAATTACGCACTAAAACTTGGCAAACAAATCTTTGTACCGCCCCATCAAATCGGACAAAGTCAAGGCACACAGACTTTGGCTAAAAAGGGTCAAGCGCAAGTGATTTGGGAGATAGATGAGTTTGTAGAATCGCTAGGATTCCAAGAGGAATGCAAGCAGGATTTTGCAAATCAAGCAGTAGCGGGAAAAGATGAGGTATTGGAATTTTGCAAAAGCAATCCACTCTTTGAGGAGGCGTTTTTGAAGTTTGGAGCAATTTTGTTTGAATATGAGCTAGAGGGCAAAATTTGTCGTCATAATGGTAGGATTGAAGTGCAATAGCTTTTTTCTTACGCGGAATGAATAAAGTAAGAGCCTCTGCGTCCTTGCAAGGAAGAGGAGCAGACGAAGCAATCTATAATCTAAAATCTCGCCCTTAACTTTGTGATTCCATTGTTTTATTTGCGCAAGATTGTAGATTGCCACGAATTGCGTTATAATTCTCGTAATGACAGCAAGGACGCGATGGTAAGTTTCTTAACCCGCTGCTTGCCACCAAGAAAATGCACCCAAAAGCACCAAATACCGCAAGCCTTTGCCGAGTGCAATAAAGAAAACTGCTTTGATAAAAGGATATTGATAAACGCCAAGTGCAAGGGCAAAAACATCGCCCAAAAGAGGCAAAAAACTAAAAAAAGCAAAGCAGAATCCATATTTTTGGATTCTTTCTTGATAGCGATGGATTTTTTGACTCGCGTTTTTGAAGTATCGGTTAAGCAAATAATCGTTGCCAAAATAGCCAATCGCATAAGTTGTCAGCGCGCCAAGTGTGTTGCCAAGTGTAGCGACACACCACACGATAGATTCGGAATATCCTATGGATACGAAGCCTAGCACAAAGACTTCAGAGCCTAGCGGATAAAGACTGCTTGCCAAAAAGCAGACAAGCAACAATCCTACAAGCCCTAGAGATTCTAAAGTTTCCATAAAATTTTTTATGATTTTTATAATTTTTATATTAAATTTAAATTATTTTAAATAAACATTAATTATTCATAATTTTTTTACTCTGACGAAAAGACTTTTTCACCCCCCTGTAATACTTTTTATTTCATATAAAATTCATGGTCAAACAGTATTATGTAAAGTTCAT
>NZ_JAIEFA010000081.1 GCF_029067145.1 Helicobacter sp.
AAACCATTATTGCCTTTTTTTCTCAATAAAAATGCTTTTTAAATTCAATTTTAAAATTAAATGTCCCCCCCCCCCGCTCAACTCTTGCATTTCCATATTGTTTAAACAATATGGGTGCTTGGATTGCATTTTCAAAGGCTTGTTTGCTTGCAGGTTTGCGAACGATTTTATAAGTATCATAATCCACAGAATCAATACTTACTGCTATATGAGAGATTCCTAAATCCACAGCATCTTTAATATCTTGCTCACTTAGTAAGCCTCCATTAGTGGTTAATTGTGCTTTTATCTTATATTTTTGAACCAAAGAAAGCACTTCTCTCCATTGTTTATAAGTGAAAAATTCTCCATTGGGTGTAAAATCAATATTTGTTACTCCAAAATCTTGAGCTTTCTTGAGGATTTCCTCAATCTCTTGCAGTGTCATATCTTGTTTCCATTCCGCTCTTTCGCCAAAATAATCTCCACTATATCCTTCTCCGTGGAATGGACACATTCCGCATTTATAATTGCAATTGTTGGTTACTTTTATATTTACAATCATTTCTTACTCTCCCAATATCAACTCTATTTGTTTCGCCAATGCTCCAGCTGCATTGCCAAAGTTAAAACATTCTTTTAACCTATAATCCTGCACTTTTTGATGATACATTGTTTGTGTCTGCATAATCTCTCCCAAGACTTTTGATAAATCCTTGTCTTCCTCGCATAAATACATTAATTTTTCCTCATAATAATCTCCCCCGCCTTCTCGCATTAACCTCTCTTGAGTAATTATTCTTTCTTTGTCTTTTAAACAAATACTAGGTTTGCAGGTTGTTAAAGGATAGGTATAGCCAACAGATGAACACTCGGTTACTAGGCATAAAGAATGATAAAATGCTTCCATTTTATCCCATTCGTAAAGAAATTGCTCATTCGCACCAAAAGATTCCAATATTTTTGGCATTACACAATCCGAAAAAACAGGATGTGGCTGATAAAACACTCTAAATCCTAGAGCAAAGACTTGCTCCATTAATACTTTTAAGCGTTTAATATCATACAAAAATGTAAAGGCAAAAATCACAATATCTCTTTGTTCTTTTATTCCTTTTTGTTCTTGTGCAATTACATAATTCTTATATGTCTCCATATCTCTATCCAGCTTTAAATATCCAGCGTCCAATAACTTCGTATCCACTCTCATTTCTCTAAACAAATTTTTATAAGCATTATGGATTTTTTGTGCAGGCACAACAATATAATCTAGCGTAGAATAAGTATAGAACAAATGCTCTTTATCTGCTAGAGTATGCCCATTATATGGATAAACCAATGGACCTTGGAACCCGTGCGTTACATCAATACCAACAACATTTTTGTGTGTAGGTTGCCCCTCTGTCATAAGAATCATATCTAGTTCTTCAATTTGCTCTAAAATTGTATGATAAGCCAAAAAACAAACATTATTATCCACACTATATTTCTTATATACATCCAAAGAAGCACACAAATAAATTAACCCAAACCCCATAGACTTTAATCGCGAATCTAAATCCACAAAACACTTCCCATTAACGCCATTTTCTACTAGCCCAATATATTTTTTAAAATTACTTTTAGACTTATAATATTTTAATTTTGTGTTTAAAACTTCTCCACACCACACAATACCATTAAAAACATTTGTGATTCCACATTGTTTCAAATTATTCATTAATTTTTCATAATGTAATGTGCTACAAACAAAAACTCTGTCTTCTTGCCTAATGCTATTTTTTAAAGATTCTAAGCTTGTTTCTTGTAGGCTATCGTCTATGAAAGCAATAGATTCTTTTGGAAAATAAAAGTTTAAAAACAGAGCAACCATTTCACCATTTGTAGCTTTTGGATAGATATAGGTCATTATAATTCCATAAAAGTCTTTTTAAATTCAAGAATGGCTTGTTGCTTACAAAACCCTCCATAAACATCTACAATATTGCAAATATTTTGCAATACTTTCTTATCGTTTTTGTGTGCAATAAAAAAGTCCAATGCTTCCTTATAGCCTTCTATGGTATCCGGTTGCATTTTATCATTCCCCCCATATAAAGCTTCATTTTTATAATATTCAAAATCAACATTATATTTTTTACACATAGATTGAAAAATATTTTTAAACTCATTGAACATCTTTATTCCACTATTGCGTCTAAACTCCATTGAAGGAATCAAAGAAATATATGCTCCACGCCTTTTACTAGCATACTCTGCTATACTCTCCCCCTGCTCCAAAGGAAAAGTATTGCAAAATATATCAATAATATGCCCATAGATGTGCGGATCTACGAATCCGGGCATAAAGAATCGCTCCGAGATTCCAAGCTTTTCAACTTTCTCTCTAATCACAGGGATATTCCCAGCCCCAGCCGCAATGAAAATCGTATTTTTGTGCTTTTGCATTATCTCTGCAATCGCCTCTAAATACGCATCGCTATCCACTTTTACAAGCCTTCCAATCACGCCTAACACAATCGTATCTTCCCCAATAGGATACTTAGCTTTCTCTGCTGCAATCACTTCGGGTGCGCGGGGCGGATTATAGAATCTATCCCTATCCATAGGCACAGAAAAGCTTTTAAAAACATAAGGAGCGTCTTTGGGTGGAGCGTGTGAAATTCTCTCATCAATCCCGCTAATATCATACCTGCCATTCCCGTGGCTCCAAAAGATTTGCTTAGGCGCACTTCTTGTAGCAAAGAGAAAATCACTCCCATCAATCGTGCCAGTAGAAATCAAAATATCTATTTCATCAGCAAGGATTCTATTCCTAAGCGTCATCGCTTTTTGCAAATGCGGGACATAGTAGCTATGTTGCTGCACCAAACCAAATGTGGGACTTACCACAGACGCACCAATCTCTACCAAAGATTGCATAATCGGAATATCATCAATACTCTTTTGAATATATGCCATAGAATACACCACAATTTCGTATTGACTTGCAAACTCCTCCTCACCTAGCAATGCTTTAATCAAAGAATACTCCACTTTATAAGGAGAATTTGCAACGATTCTATCCTTTAAGATTCCAATTTTTACCTTGCGCCCCGCATTCCTAGCCACCAATTCTTTGCATCGGGGCAAAGTTTTGCCATACTCCACAAAATAAGGCTCTACAAGCTTCACAACTTTATCATTATATTCCTGCCAATCCTCTTGCGTCTGCGCAGAATTTCCAAATTTATGGTAAATGTAAAATTCCACATACATCGCCAAATCCAAATTCCCCTGCTCCAAAAGCTGTTTTAAAACCCCAAGCCACACAGGAAAATTCTCGCGCCATTTCAAATCATTGAAATAATGCTTAACATTCCAAAAAATATGCATACTCCATAAAAAAATGGATTTTTTCTTCCTATCAGAAATCTGCCAAAAATACTCCTCCTCCAAAGCCTCCTTTTGAATCTTTAAAATCCATTCAATAGGAATCTGATAATAAAAACAAAAATCTAACACAAAGGTATTTAGCCCCTCCATATATTGCTCAACCAAATCCAAATAAATAATATGCCGCAAGAAAAACTTAATCGCCTCTTCCCTATCCCCTCTAAGTAGCATTGCCACACTAATGCAGTTAATAAACACCAACCGCTCATAATCGGATTCTGTGTTTTTGACATAGCTTACCAAATCTATAAAGCCATTAAACCGCGTATCTTGTGGAATCTCATAATCCGCACCAAAATCCCCAAAGATTCCAAAGCACCATAAAAAACTATAATCGGGAATATCACCTTTGTGATAAATCAAATCCAATGCTTTTTGTCGCAACAATGCGATGATTTCTAATCGCACTGCAAACTCTAATTCCTCTTGCCCTTGCTTCCCAAGAGAGCGAATCAGCAAGATTACCTCATCAAGTGCTGCTTTATAACTTGCTGCTTTTAATTTTGTTAAAATTTCTTGTCCAATTAATTGTGTAGATTGCATTATTCGTCTTTAGTTTTAGGATTCTGTAAATATCGGCGGATTTTAGCAAAACTTTAGTTAAAATCAATAATTTTGGTCATTTTGTCCTTGCAAATCCGCAATGCAAGATTCCACATTATAGATTTACACATTGCCACAATTCCTCACAGAATCTCGCAATGACAGAGAATTATATCTTTATTTGCGGCATAATTTTAAAAAGTGGAACACCATTTGCTTTATACTCTGCAAATTCAATTTTTTGCAAAGGATGCATAATGAGTTATAGGATATACACCAATGTGAATGCGTTAAACGCACACACTTCAGGAATTGTGAATAATCGCAATATGTCAGAATCGCTAGAGAAATTAAGCTCTGGCTTACGAATCAACAAAGCAGCAGATGACGCGTCAGGAATGGCGATTGCCGATAGTTTGCGTTCTCAAGCTGCCGCTCTTGGACAAGCTACCAACAATGCTAATGACGCAATCGGTATGATTCAAACTGCAGATAAAGCAATGGACGAGCAAATCAAAATCTTGGATTTAATCAAAACTAAAGCAACGCAAGCTGCACAAGATGGACAAACTAGAACAACAAGAAATGCTCTACAAAGCGATATTTTAAGACTTATGGAAGAGTTGGACAATATTGCAAACACTACAAGCTTCAACGGGCAACAAATGCTCTCTGGTGCTTTTACAAACAAAGAATTCCAAATTGGTGCTTATTCTAACACCACAGTAAAAGCTTCTATTCAGCCAACAAACTCTCATAAAATTGGACACGTCCGCTATGAAACTGCTGCTGAAATGTCTGTAAGTGCTGGAACAAGTAGCTTGACAGAAGTTACACTTAGATTCTTAAACACCGATGGCACAAACAACTATGCGATTGAATCTGTGAGAATCTCTACAACTGCTGGAACAGGAATCGGGGCTCTTGCAGAAGCAATCAACAAAAACTCTGATACACTAGGCGTACGTGCGACTTATATCGTGCAAGGACAAGGAGCAGGTGCAATTGGTTCTGGAACCGTGCGCGGACTTACAATCAACGGAATCAAAATCGGAGACATCAATGATGTAATGAAAAACGACTATGATGGCAAGCTCATTGCTGCAATCAATGCACAAAAAGAGCGCACAGGGGTGCAAGCCTCTCTTAGTATCTCGGGCGCATTGCAACTCACAAGCAATGATGGACGTGCAATTTCTGTGCAAGTAGATGGTGGCTCACACGTGATTAATGGTGTCAATAGTGCAAATGCTCCTCTAACTGCTGGAGGTTCTTTTGCTGGAGTTTCAGGCACAACACACGCAATTGTCGGACGCTTAACTTTGATTCGCTTAAATGCGAGAGATATTTTGGTCTCTGGTGCGAATTTCTCCCAAATTGGCTTGCACTCTGGTGCAACAAATATTGCAGCAGGCTCTGGATTAGCACAATACACAGTTAATCTCCGTAGCGTCAATGGAGAATTTGGCGCAGATATTGCCTCTGCGATTGGTGCAAACTACAACACCGCAGTAGCATTCGTCAATAAAGGTGGAATCGGGGCAGGCGTAACAAGTATGGAAGGCGCAATGGCAGTTATGGATATGGCACAATCTGCACAAGAACACCTAGATAGAATCCGTGCAGACTTGGGTTCCGTGCAACAACAACTTGTTGTAACCATTAACAACATTACCGTAACACAAGTTAATGTTAAATCCGCAGAATCTCAAATCCGCGATGTGGATTTCGCGAGTGAATCTGCAAACTTCTCTAAAACAAACATTCTAGCACAATCAGGAAGCTTTGCAATGTCGCAAGCTAACCAAGTGCAACAAAATGTTCTTAGACTTTTACAATAACTAAAGCCCAACTTTTTGGGCTTTTTTGCTATAATCTTTTCCATATTTTATTTTCACCAAACTTAAGGAATCCCTATGTCCCAATCTCTAAATTCCCGTTTTGATAAAAACCTTAAAGCCCTCTTTAAAGTCAATCCCTTGCTCGCAGCACAACTCCAAATTTTAGAACCCAATAAAAAATACGAAATCTATATCGGGCAAGACCCTTTGAATATTAATATCTACGACAAGGAAAACAAAACTGCACTTTATGCCAAAGAACCGCTAGTACAAACATTAGAAAAAATGAAAGAATTTGAACCTTTCAAGCTCTATCCATTTTTTTATTTTTTTGGCTTTGGCAATGGAATCTTTTATCGTCTCTTGCTTAATGAAAATGCAAAAACAATAAAAAAACTTTTTATTTTTGAACCAGAGCTAGAAATCATCTATATTGCTCTAAATTTCGCGGACTTTAGTGCAGAAATTGCAGCGGGCAAACTTTTGATTTTTTGGACAGGAACAATAAGTTTTGGGGAATTAGATTCATATTTGGCAAGTGAGGGACAATGGATTTATTCTCGCATTTACAACTTGCATCTTTACAATAGCTATTATGGGCGGTACGATAAGGAATGCTTGAGTCTAAACTCAATCATCACTCGCTCTTTAGGACACCACGTCATTTCTGTGGGGAACGATTCCACAGACGCACTCATCGGGCTAGAACACCATTTACAAAACTTACCTGAAATGATTACAACACCCTCTATGAAAGAGCTTATTTCAAAAACCAAAAACACAAATACCGCTGTGATTGTTTCCACAGGACCTTCGCTTTATAAGCAATTACCGCTTTTAAAGCAATATGCACCTTATCTCACAATTTTTTGTGTAGATGCTTCTTTCCCAATTCTTACTAAACACGGAATCAAACCCGATATTGTTGTAACACTAGAGCGTGTAGAACTCACTGCGGATTTTTACAAAAAAACTCCAAAAGCAGCACAAAAAAATATTATTTTCGCACTTACAAGTATCGTGCATCAAGAAACAAGCAAAGCAATTACACAAGGTATAAAAACTTATAGTATGCGCCCCTTTGGCTACACAAGATTTTTTGATTTAAAAGAATATGGTTATGCAGGAATCGGAATGAGTGCCGCAAATATGACTTATGAATTAATTGTGCATAGCAAGTTTGAAAGGTGTATTTTTATCGGGCAGGATTTAGCCTTTGCACCTGATGGCAAAACGCATTCCAAAGACGCGATTTTTGGCGAAAACGAATCCCAATACAAAAAATCCGATAACGCGTTAGAAAAAATTTTAGTCCCTGCTTATGGTGGAGAAGGCTTCGTAGAAACAAGCAGTGTTTGGAAAATGTTTTTGAATTTCTTTGAAAAAGACATTGCCGAAACACCTTATCCACTAGAAGTGATTAATGCCACAGAAGGTGGAGCGAGGATAGATGGGACAAAGGAGATTCCATTCCAAGAAGTGCTAGAATCCCTACCAAAAGTAAAAAAATCTCTTATCCAGCTTACACCACCTACCAAAGCAGAAATTGCTGCTAACAAAAAACAAATGGAGGCAAAGGTAAAAGAATTTTTAGACTATGGTTATAAAAAGAAAAAAATGGTAGAAAAACTATTCTTAAAAGTTGTCAAAATGACAGAAGAGCTAGAACGATTGAATCGTGAAAACAAACTAGAAAAAATCAATTTTGCTAAAATGGATAAATTACTAGAGGAAATTGATGATGTCAAAAATTTCTTTTTAGAAGACACTTTTATTAAAGTTTTCATTGACGCCGTGCAATCCTACATCGTGCATCAAGAATTAGAATTTGCTAAAATCGTCGTGCGCCCTGTGCATACCCTTATTGAAAAGCAAGTCAAACAAATTGATTGGCTTTATGCGCATAAATATTGGCTTTTTTCTCTTGCAGGCGGAATGGACGCAGCTTTAGAGGTTGCCAAACGTGCAGCCAAAACTTGGATGAAGATTCCAAAGAAATATGACAACAAAGAGCAAGAATCCCCAAAAAAGTAGCAAAATAATCTGCTACTTTTACAAAAGCTAATCTATTA